>CBFDAY010000034.1:0-14040 GCA_965602895.1 uncultured bacterium | reverse complement strand
TGACGGGCGCGCGTGCCGTGTAAACCTGAGGGTGGCGGCCCGGCTGGGGGTCGCGCCGTCGATCATCGCGGAGGCGGTGCGCTCATCGGCATTCGGCCGCGACCGCGGCGAGCTGGGGCGCTTGTGGAAAAAGGTCGGGGAGTCGCTGGATGCCCTGTCGAAGAGGTTCGGTGAAAAGGATTTTGAGCGGCTGACGACGCTGGTGAATGAAAAAGGGTTTCCCCCCTTTCACCATTCGAGCGGTTATCGAGAACTCAACAGGCCGGTCTACCGCGTGATTCTCGGGCGCGAGCTGGAGCGCGTTATGCGGGACTCGTCAGCCCGCGGTCTATCGCCCTGATGACCGTCGTGCGGTTGCGATGGTTTTTCTCATAATCCTTCAGGGCGGCCAGTTGCTGGGGCGTGAGGTCTTCGAGTTGTTCCACGACCTCTCCCACGGGGAGACTGTCGTACTCCGGGATGATACGCGCCTCGTCCAATTCCTTGTCTATCTGACGGATTATCCTGATGCGGTTGTAATTGTGATATTCATATTGCCGCACCAGCTCCAACTGCTTTGTCGAAAGGCTTTTGATCCGATCGACTATCTCGGAGACTTTCATGTCTTCGTAATCGGGCAGGACGGCTTCCACTTCGTCGACCGTGGGAATCCTGGGCCTTATCTGAAGCGCCGCAAACAGGGCGCTGGCGAGGCTGTCCTCGGTTTCGCTCAGGCGCTCGCCGCGTTCCATACATTCATCGAGCGAGTCTTCGAGCGTCTCCCTGATATCGGAAAGCTTTTCCCTTGAGAAATCAATGGCTCCGATTCCCGCAATACAGATTTTCTTTATAATCCCCGATGCCATGAAACACTTTCTCCTTTCTTCCGCGCCTGCTGTTTCGATTCGGATATCATGCGAACGCTTTCGGCGGCTGCCGGTATAGTCTCGAGAGGGGGCCGACCGAATTCGATTCCATATTAACGCAATGCGTCAATAATGTCAAGCCCCTCTGAGGGCAAGGGGGGGCTCAGGCGCCCTTGAGATAATCCAGAACCATCGGGGCTATGTCGGTGATCGAGTTTATCGGGGGCGCTTTGCGGGCCAGGCGGCCCCACATGAGGACGGGGACGGGGTTGCTTGTGTGTTTGGAAGTCATTATATCTTCGAGGTTTCCGTGGTCGCTGGTGATGAGCATGGATGTGCGCCGCAGGTCGGAGTTATCCAGAACGGCCAGCAGGAACTCTTCGAGTTTTCTTGCCTCGTCGATCGCTCGGCCCCGATCGCGTGAATGGCCGGTGGCGTCACTCTGGAAATATTCGTAAAGGCAGAAGTCGTATCGCATTGCGGAGCGAGCCAGGATTTCACCCGCTTCGCGCGGCGTGAAAATAGGGACATCGAAACCGTGCTCCACGAGCAGGTTGTTGGTGAACTCCTGGTATACGGCCCGCCTTTTCATAAGGTCTTCGATGCCGAAGAAGGGGAGCGAGGCAGCCATGTTGGCCGTCGTGGTGACCGAATTCCGCATCGGCAGATCCCCTTCGAGCGCCTCGAAAAACAGGGGGTTGAACACGTTTATGAACGCCGCCTTGAGACCGGAGTCCGCGACCTTTTTGAGGATGCTGTGCTCGTCGAGTATCTTTCGCAGGCTTTTTGTGGGGAACCCGTGCAGGTGGCGTCCTATCGCAGCGGCGGCGTTGATGCCGGTGAGCAGCGCCGTCTGCCCGGTGGCGCTCTGGGGCAATCCCTCGACGCCAAGCGTGGCGTCGGCCCTCAATGCCAGTCCTCCCCGGCACGTTTGTTGGCTGGGCTCATCGAGAAAATCCGCAAATATCCGCGACGGCAACGCCGCGAAGGGATTGCTCGACGGATCGCTCCGTCCGACGCCGATACCGTCTATGAATATCATGAGAATCCGCATGAAATTGTCCTATATCCCGTGGGAGCGCAGTTACATTTAACGTTTTCAATCAATAATGCCAATATAAGGAGAGATATTTTAAAAGCGAAAAAGCCGACAGCCGTCGCATCCATGCGCATTTGACTTTCGGATTGATGTGCGGCTATAATTAATTGTTTGCCAACAATTTGTCATTGTAACATATTGCGCAGCGTAGCCTGCCGGAAATCTGCTGGAAATGCCATCGAAAAAGACCAAAAAGAAAAAAACGGAAGCCTATATCATAATTCTTGAAGAGCGGTGCAAGAGCTGCCGCTTCTGTGTAGAAACGTGTCCCGGAGACTGCATCACAATCGGCGCAAAAATAAATTCTCAAGGGTATCACCCCGCCGAATTTAACGGCAACGGCCAGTGCACTGGCTGCTGTCTTTGCGCCGAGGTCTGCCCGGATACGGCCATCGAGGTGTATAAGTAGACCAGTCCGCAGCGGCACAGGTTTTTTGGCCGTGCCTGCGGCCCTTTTTAACTCTGCAGGGGTATGCAAATGAATGAACCGCAACTTATCAAAGGCAATGTGGCCCTGGCCGAAGCCGCGATCAAGGCCGGCTGTCTCTACTATTTCGGCTATCCGATAACTCCGCAGAACGACATCCCGGAGTATCTCTCGCTGCACCTGCCCGAGTGGGGCGGCACGTTTGTCCAGGCCGAGAGCGAGATAGCGTCGATCAACATGGTCATGGGCGCTTCGGCCACCGGCGTGCGCGCGATGACGTCTTCTTCCGGTCCCGGCATCTCGCTGATGCAGGAGGGGATGTCGTACATGGCGGGCAGCGAGATCCCCGGCCTGGTGGTCAACATCATGCGGTGCGGGCCGGGACTCGGCGGCATTTCTCCGACGCAGGGCGACTACTTCCAGGCAACGCGCGGAGGCGGCCACGGCGACTACTACAACATCGTGCTCGCGCCGGCGTCGGTCCAGGAGATGTTCGACCTTACGATCAAGGCGTTCGAGCTGTCCGACAAGTATCGTAACCCGGCGATGATACTGGCCGACGCGATACTGGGACAGATGAAAGAGCCCGCCGTGCTCGAGCCGCGCGAGAAATCGGAGTCCTACGACAAGCCATGGGCCACGACCGGCGCGAGCGGGCGCGACCCGCAGCATTTGAAAACGCTTTACCTGAGCGACGGCGAGCAGGAGGAGCACAACCTGCAGCTCAAGAAGAAATACGACGAAATCCGCGAGAAGGAAGTCATGTGCGAGGCAAAAGACCTCGACGGCGCCGACCTTTTCGTCGTCGCTTTCGGGACGGCCTCGCGCATCGTCAAGACGGCGATGAGCCTTGCGAAGGAGGAGGGGCTGCGAGTGGGGCTGATTCGCCCGATCACTCTTTTCCCGTTCCCGACGAAGGCCATATACGAAGCCTCGAAGAAGACCCCCAAGGCGCTCGTCGTCGAGATGAACACGGGCCAGATGCTCACCGACGTTCAAATAGCGGTGGACAAGGAAGCCGATGTGTATTTTTATGGACGACCCGGCGGCGGTGTGCCCACGCCGGAGGAAGTTCTCGAGGAAATGAAAAGGAGTATCCATGCCAACGCAAGTGTTTAAGCGACCGGAGACGCTGTCGGACAAGCCGACGCATTTTTGCCCCGGTTGTACCCACGGGACCGCCCACAGGCTGACCGCCGAGGCGATCGACTATTTCGGCGTCCGAGAGAAAACCGTCGGGGTCGCGTGCGTCGGATGCGCCGTATTCATGTACGACTACTTCAATGTCGATGTGATCGAGGCGCCGCACGGCAGGGCGCCGGCGGTCGCGACCGGCGTCAAGCGCGCCAAGCCCGACAAGATCGTGTTCACCTACCAGGGCGACGGCGACCTTGCGGCCATCGGCACGTCCGAGATAATCCATACCGCCAACCGCGGCGAGAATATCACGGTCATCTTCGTCAACAATTCCGTCTACGGTATGACCGGCGGCCAGATGGCGCCCACGACGCTGCTCGGCCAGCGGACCACGACCAGCCCCTACGGGCGCGATTTCCGCACCGACGGCTATCCGATCCGCATGGCCGAGATGCTGGCGACACTCGAGGGGGTCGCCTATTCGGCACGCGTATCGCTCCACGACGCCAAGGCCGTCCTGAAGGCGAAAAAGGCGATCCGCAAGGCGTTCGAGATGCAGGTCAACGAGATGGGCTTCTCGCTAGTCGAAGTGCTCTCGGCCTGCCCCACCAACTGGCGCGTCACCCCGCTCGAGGGCCAGAAAAAAATCGTGGAAGAGATGATTCCATACTTCCCCCTCGGCGTCTTCAAAGAACGCACCGGGAAGGATTTTTTGTAGATTCACATTGCCGAATTTTCCGGCAATCGAGAGAAGGGAATAAGGGAACCATGTATTCTGACGTTATAATGGCCGGGTTTGGCGGGCAGGGGATCATGCTGATAGGCGATATCCTCGCTTATGCCGCGATGAGGGAGGGCAAGCGCGTAACGTACATGCCCACGTACGGTGTTGAGATGCGTGGCGGCACCGCCAACTGCACGGTGATGATCTCGGATGAGGAGATAGGCTCGCCGACGACCGGGCATCCGCACGCCGTTATCGTGATGAACGGGCCGTCGCTCGAGAAGTTCCAGCCGCGCGTGAGGCCCGACGGATTCTTGCTCGTCAACACCTCGCTCATAGAGGCGGAAAAGGTCACGCGCGACGACATCGACGTTTTACTGCTGCCGACGAACGACGTCGCGCTCGAACTGGGCAACGCCAAGATGGCCAACATGATCGCGCTCGGCGGCTACGTGGAAAGGACTCATTCGGTCTCGCTCGACAGCGTCAAGGATGTACTGCCGAAGGTGATTGCCGAAAGTTATCACAAGACGATTCCGCTTAACGTGAAGGCGATCGAAACCGGCGCCGAGATGGCGCGGAAGGGATGAGATGGCTGAGATACAGGAAATGCGCGTCGGCGAAAAGGTAAAGAAGCTGCGCGAGGAAAAAGGGATGTCGCTGGCGGAGCTGGCCGAGAGGTCCGGCTTTTCCTCGGCGCTGCTCTCGCAGGTGGAAAACCATATGATCTCCCCGCCGCTCGGCACGCTCATCAAGCTCGCACGGGCGATGGACGTCGCCATCGGCCATTTCTTCGAAGATAGGTCCGATGCGCCGTTCGTGATCGTTCGCTCCGAAGAGCGCACGCACATCTCGCGCGTGGCCTCGAAAAATGGGGTCAAGTTCGGATATTCCTATGAATCGCTCGCGCAAGGCAAAAAAAACCGTTACATGGAGCCCTTTATCGTCACATTGGAGCCTGCCACCAAGAAAGACCGTAACGCCTACTCGCATGAAGGCGAGGAATTCATCTTTGTGCTTGACGGCGAGATGGAGGTCACGCTCGAAGATCACACCGACGTGCTCAAACCCGGCGACTCCATCTATTTCGACTCCAAGCTCCGCCATCGGGTCGAATGCGCCGGAGACGGCGAAACCAAGATCCTCGCAGTCATCCACGCCCCGCACAAGTAGCCGATCCCACCGACTTGCCACATGCCGCCGGCCGGCCCGGCTGGGGGCGGATTGTCTTGATTATCCGGATGGAAAAATCGAGTGGCATGGTTTGGAGGAGGGAGGTTTTTCGTCTCTTTGCGGCGAGAAATCGCCTCAGGCCGTTCGGTCTGCCGTTAAGCGCCGGACGAGTTCTCTCAGTTGATTTCCTTTGAACGGTTTTTCAAGAAGCGCGTCGGGCTTGAGATCCTCCACTCCCTCCGGGTAGGCCGTAATGACGGCGACTGGAATCTCCGGACAGCTTGCACGGATGTGAGCGAGCAGGGAGTCGCCATCCATGCAGGGCATTCTTCTGTCGGTCAGGACGAGGTTCGCCTTCTTCTCTTCCAGGATCCGAATCGCATCAGCGCCGTTTGAGGCCTCCGAAACGATATAGCCGTCCGCCCTGAGGATACGAGCCATCTGGCGCATCTGAACGGCGTCATCCTCGACGACGAGTATAGAACACTTGGACATTATGTTTCACCGCTCCGTTTGTAGCGCAGGACCCTCGGCTAATGATATGACAACCGGATCCTGCAGGGTTTCTGTGGTCCGCAGGGGTGGAATCGACTGACAGACAGCATACTATATCAATAAAATCGGGAAAGGGAAAGCGGAAAATGCGGGTGCATTCTCAGGGTTTGGAATCGCCCGGTCTGGCGTTATGGCTTTTCGACGGGAAACGTTATTTCGACGGTTGTACCCTCTTCAAGTCTGCTCCTGATGGTTAAATTTCCGTTGTGAGTTTCTACGATTTTCTTGCAGACGGGAATGCCGAGTCCCGTGCCCTTCGTTTTGGTAGTGAAGAAAGGCTCGTGGACCTGCTCGAGGTCCTCTTCGCTGATGCCGCACCCGGTGTCTGAGACGGACAGCTTCAGAACACTCGCACCGTCGGCGTCGTGGAACCCGGAGCTTATTTTCAGGTCCCCACCGCGAGGCATTGCCTCGGCCGCATTCGAAAAGAGATTCACCAGCACCGCTGTGATCCTGTATGCGTCGACCGACACCTTTCTGTCTTCCTGATCCAAGTCCAGATGGATATTGATATCGTCGAGCCTGTGGGTCAATGTCCTCAGCGCCTGCCGCACGAGATCGCCCACAGAGCATGAAGAGAATTTCAAAGCAAGCGGTCTCGAATAATCCAGCAGTTCCGCAATAATGCCGTTCAGCAGATTCACGCCGTAATCGATTTCCTCCAGGATCTCGGCCTTGTCCTCATCCCCTTCAATTTCCTTGCGCATCAAGTCGACGCCCATCTGGATGTTCTGAAGAGGATTTCTGACTTCGTGCGCGACGATCGATACCATTCTGCCGATGGCGGCCAGACTCTCGGCCTGCTTGAGTTCCAGCACTTTCTCTCTGACGGTCTCCTCAAGGCTTGCCGAGAGACTTCGGTATCGGGCCTCGGATTTGCGCAATGCGTCCAGATTCTGAAAGTTTTGCAAAGCGATGACGGCCTGGTCGGCGAAAGCCGCCGCCATGCGAGCGTCGTCGTCAGTAAAGCCGCCGGGCTTGTTGGCGAGCCCCATGACGCCTACGGGTCCGCCCTCCAGGATAAGCGGAGCAAACATGACATTGTCCAGCTTTACGTGTTCGGGTGGCAAAAGCTCATTCCATTTGCTGCCTGCAAAATCATTTTCATAAGCCGGTTTGCCCGCTCTGGACGCTTCGGCCCGCAATCCGCGGATCGGCATCGGAAGGTCAGGGGCTACGGCGCAGGGGCGGTCGCCTGAGTCCAGAAAGATGATCTCATATTGTGAATCATCCTCATTGGTCAGCGCTATGTATCCGGCCGTGGCTCCGATCAGGTTCTTGCACGCGTCGAATATCGCGCCCCCGACCTTGTCAAATTCTTGTTGCTCCAGGATTGCGCGTGAGCTATCCAACAAGGCCGAAGTCTCGGCGGCGCGTTTTCGCGATTGCTCCAAGGCATCGCGGACAGCTTTTTCGGCCTGCTTGCGCTCGATGATACGCCCCAGTCGCTCGGTGATGGCATCGATCAGATTTCGCTCTTCCTTGAGGAAAGGCCCCTCATCGCTCTGTGGCTTTTCCTCAAGGTAGAAGACCTCGATAGCGCCGATCCGTCTGTTGTTCACAAGGATGTCGCTGGCTTGCTTCCAGGCGGTCTCAACGCACTCCTCCGTTTTGAACTCTCGACCCTCCAGGATAATCCGCGCGCAGGTAATTTCCGGATATTGCCATGAGGGGGGGATGAGATCGACCGTCCCCTGCAGTATTTTCTCCAGCGATATGCCCGGTTTCTCAACGAGATTTGAAACCCTATAGAGGCAGTTGAGTTCTTTGACGCGCTCCCCGAGATCGTACGTGCGTTTCTCAAGCTCTTCCTCCGCCCGGCGGTGATGGATGGCTATCGCATAGAGCGCCGCCAGGCGTTCCGCCAGCGCCAGGTCCCGCTCCGTATAATTGCGGTCTGAGTTGGCGAGGGCAACCTGTCCGACAAGTGTGTCTTCGATCGTTGCCGGGACAGACAAAAAGCGGCGGATCGGTATATGGCCTTCCGGTGTGCCCGATGACCTCGGATCCTCCGACGGAGCATTCGTGAACAGAGGTTCCCTGTTGTCCAGCACCCATCCCCATAGTCCGCTGAACTTCTTGAATACGATGTCCTTATCTGGAACCTGGCAGATGTCCCAGATATCTTTGGTCATAGTCGCCGAGACAAGATACCCCGTTTTCGGGTCGATGTAGCCGACGTAGCCGAATGCGCTTCGCGTCAGGCGCTTTGCATATTCCAGCAGTATGTCGGAAATATCCTCGATCGACGCCGACTGCAGCAGGGCCTTCGACAGCTCGGCCATAGCGGCGTTTACTTCCGATTCCCATGAGAGCGCCTCCTCGGCTCGCTTGCGCTCGGTCACGTCTTCGAAGGCCACGCCGAGCCTGTTTCCCGCCATAGGAAAAGCGCGAACCCTGAAGGCGCCGTCGAGTCGCTCGTCCTTATAGAATAACTCTTCGGATTCGAAGACTTCCCCTGTCTCGATTACTCTAAGGAAAGATGCGGTAATTCCGTTCTTGCTCGCCTGCGGCCAAACCTCGGCGAAATCTTTCCCAAGCCACTCCTCGATTTTTATCCCCGTGAGCCGCTCCGCCTCGGGGTTTCCGAACACAAGGATGAGCCTGTCCGGCGGCCTGTGCTGACAGATAAACAGGCCCGAGGGTATCGCCTGCACGGTCTCCATCGAAGTCTGAAGCGAATCCAGCAGCGCCTCCTCGACGCGCCTGTGTTCCCTGCGGGCCCCTGCTTCGCGCAGCTCCCGCTCGATTACCGGAACGAGCCGCGCGAGGTTGTCTTTTTTGATATAGTCGTGCGCGCCGGCCCTCATCGCCGCGACAGCGGTCTCTTCGCCGATGATGCCTGACACGATGATAAACGGCAGATCAGCCTCTTTTCCCTTTGCAAGGGAGAGTGCGGCAAGAGCATTGAAATGCGGCATAGAGTGGTCTGCTATGATGATATCCCAGACCTTTTGATCTAGGGCGGCTTCCATTGCCGCTCGGGTGTCGGCTCGTTCCCATGTAGGGTCATAGCCGTCGCCCTGAAGCTGCCGGATGATGAGCAGGGCGTCGTCTTCCGAATTGTCAACGATCAAAACGCGAAGCCGTTCACCCATTTAAGCTCGATCTCCCGGCAGAATAATGAATTGGAATCAACGAATGCCCGTCACGCGCATAAGTCCCGTCGATTTCCGGAAACATCGCCCGCCTCCGGAATCTCGCGGCCACGGGATGGTCATACTCGGATTTGGTCTGGAAACTGCCGAGAATGCACCGTTGTTGCGGATGGATAATTGATTCCCGGTTCAAAAGCAAATTGCGCCTGACGATTCCGGGCCTCTTTCTTTTTTTCGCTCAACATCACGACCGACATTCAAATATAGCAAGAGATTTCATTCATTGCAAGAGAGATCTTCGAGCGCCGCCGTCATTTTCGCCCTGGATTCTCCCATTTTTGCGAGCACCTCGATAGGATCGTTGCCACCGTTGGTCACCTCCATCAGCCACGGACCGCGAAAGCCTTTATCCATAAGAAGTTTAAGCGTTTTGCGCCAATTGATTCCGGCGGTGAATGGTGGTTTGTGCTCATCATAGACGCCGTGGTTGTCCGAGAGGTGGGTGTTGATTATTGGGTGCGAGATCCCCTCGATCATCTCGTGGGAGCCGGGCGAGATGTTGGCGTGGCTCGAATCGAAGCATATGCCCGTCACTTCCGGGTCGAGCGTATCGAGCAGCTTCGTGAAGTGTTTCCTCGTGTTGCCGACCTCGTTTGACCACTGGTTTTCGACCGCGACGAGCACTCCATTGTCCCGGGCGGCCTTGACGATATGGCCGAAGCTCCGGATGCTGTTTTCGATGCGGCGGTCGTGCTCGGCCTCGCCCGCGGTTCCCGCCGAGTTGAGTCTGCGCCCCGGATGAACGACCACGAGTTCGCCGCCCATCTCGCGGCACCTCTGAATGGCGAGGCTTACCTCTTCAATGCTTTTCCGCCGAATCTCCTCGTTCTCTGAGGAGATATCCCAGTCGCCCTCACAAGGCGCATGAACCGAGCGCACGCGCAGGCCGTTCGCCTTGGCCATTGCCTTGATTTCGGACGCCATCGAAGATGAGTAAATATCGAACCACGGCAGATACCCCCAGATCTCAAGAAAGGAGAACCCGTGTTCGGCGACCGCTTTGACCTCACTTTCTCCCAAGGGGTCCCAGAACAGGTCCGATGCCAGCCCGAACTCGAAAATGATATCCGATTTTTCCATGTCGCACTATCCTCGATTCAGAGAGTTTGTTGTTCTGTGGCGCCTATCCAGGCGTCACAATGATATCATTCGACACCCGCAAAGTCCAAACATGCGGGCGACCCCAAAATGGCGGCCCGGAAGCGGTTGACAAGCCCCCTTTGCTTGGGATAATCTATGGCGACGGCCCGCCTGAATCAACCATGTCTCCCGGCAAAACCAGGGGAGAGGTTAATGAAGCATGTAACTTTAGGCAAAACCGGAATAGAAGTGACCGAAATGTGCTTCGGCACCCTTACGGTCAGCCGGCTGCAGGCCGACGTGCCGGCGGCCGAGTCGGGCGCGGTGATCGCGCGCTCGCTCGACCTGGGCGTCGATTTCGTGGACACCGCGCAGGCCTACCAGACCTATGAACACGTCGCCTCGGCGTTAAAGGGCAGGGAGCAAAAGCCCGTGATCGCCACAAAATCCCACGCCCGTTCCGGCGAAGACATGGAAGACGCCGTCAAGGATGCGCTCGAGGCGATGGGGCTCGACCACCTGGACGTTTTTCTGCTGCACTTGATCCGTTCGGAGGAGGATTTTCTCGAGCGAAGGGAGGCGCTGGACTGCCTGCTGGAATACAAGCGCAAGGGAATAGTCCGCGCTATCGGTCTTTCGACCCATACACTCGAAGGCCTCAGGCCCGCGCTCGGGCATCCAGAGCTAGAGGTGGTGCTGCCGTGTGTCAACCGCAAGGGGCTCGGCGTGAACGATGGAAAGCTTGAGGAGCTTGTTCCCCTTTTACGCGAGCTGCGGGCGATGGGCAAGGGCGTGTACGCAATGAAGCCTTTGGGCGGCGGGCATTTTTTTGACGACGTCGAAAATTCGCTCAACTACATTCGGTCGCTGGATTGCGTGGACTCTATCGCGGTGGGCATGAAGAGCGCGGCCGAGGTCGAGATGAACGTCCGCGTGTTCGAGGACCAACCCGTCCCCGCCGATCTGCGGGAAAAAGCGCGACAGGTTTCCAAGAAGCTTATTATCTATGCCCACATCTGCAAGGGGTGCGGGAACTGTGTCGAGCATTGCGACCAGGGCGCGCTGAGTCTCGTGGACGATGTGTCGGTCGTCGATGAGTCCAAGTGCATTCTCTGCGGGTACTGCGCCGAGGAATGCCCGGTCTTCTGCATCCGAGTGATTTAGCCGGGCATGCTAGATCGCCCCTCCGAAATCACAGAGGACAAGAGCCATGAAAATTGCAGCCTACATTGACAAAGGCGTGATGGAAATCCGCGAGATTCCCATCCCCGAACCGGGCGACGATGAGATTCTCGTGAAAGTGGTATATTGCGGTATTTGCGGCTCGGACATACATCAGGTGCAGTACGGGATGGAAGAACCCGATAATATTATGATGGGACACGAGGCCAGCGGAGTGGTGGCCGAGATCGGGAAAAATGTTGAGGGGTGGCAGAAGGGCGACCGCGCAATAATCGATCGAACCCAGCCCTGCGGCCGATGCTGGTACTGCAGGAATATGTTGTCGGACATGTGCAAGGACAAGCAATGGGCGAGGCATGGCGGATACGCCGAGTACACGGTCTGCAGGCCCGAGCATCTCCATCGTCTGCCCGACGAAGTTTCCTTGAGGGCCGCCGCGCTTTGGAACCCGATGGTGAATTCAATACATGCGGTGCAGTTGTCGAGGCTGAGGCTTCATGATTTCGCCGTGGTCATGGGAGCGGGTCCCATCGGACTGTTCGCGATAGCCGCCGCCAAGAGGGCGGGCGCGTCCAACATCATTGCGACCGAGATCCTGCCGCGGAGGGCCGAGGCTGCACGCAAAATGGGTGCGAGCCTTGTGCTCAATCCGCTCGAAGACAATGTAATGGGCGCCGTCACCGAGTTCAGGGCGGTCGGCGCCGATGTTGTTTTCGAGTGCGCGGGCGCGGCCGGCACGCTGCAGGAGGCGATCCAGTATGCGCGGTGCGGCGGGCAGGTCGTTCTGATAGGCATTCATATGGGCTTCTTCGATTTCAATACGATACTGATGGTTCTGAAAGAGGTGGATATACAGGCCGCATTCGGGCACATCGACGAGCTGGGCCTGGCCGTGGAGATGCTGCGTGACGGCACAGTCAATGCAGACGATGTAATCAGCAGTGAAATCCCATTGGAGCAGCTTCCCGAAACCATGAAGCGGCTTTTCGGACCGAACGATGAAATCAAGGTGCTCGTGAAGCCGTAGGCGCTGGACCGCCCGATCGACCGCAACGGGATGCCGGCATCTACTTTTCCGCTGTCTATAGAATTGGGGAGCGAATGCAAAACGGAAACGGTGGCATTGAACCCGGAGACAGGCTTAAGCGGTCGGTTCACGTTTGCTACGGTGTTTCTCAGTTCGGGCTGAACGCAATCGGAACGGCATTCGGAGTAAACGCGCTCTTTTTCTATTCTACCATCCTCAAGTTTCCCACCGCCCTTTTCGGAATTATCATGCTCATCGGGCAATTCTGGGATGCTTTCAGCGACCCGATGATGGGCTATATTTCTGACAACACGAAGTGGCGCAAGGGGCGTCGCCGCCCATTTTTCCCATTAGGCAGCATTCCGCTGGGGATTGCCTTTTTCTTGATCTTCTCGCCACCGCTCATGACATCGACGGTCGCAATCTTCATTTATCTTTTGATATTCACCCTTGCCATGTTCTCCGGACGCACGCTTTTTGAGACGCCTTACCTGGCGCTGGCGCCCGAATTGACGCCCGACTACGACGAAAGAACGAAACTCTCCGGATTCAAGCAATTATTCGGGACCCTGGGAGATGCAATGGGGGCCATCTTGCCGCTTGCGCTTCTGAGCGTTTTTAACGAACAGAGGCGCACGGCGCATTTCGCTTATGGGCTGCTGGCGTGCGCGACGATGATCGTGCTCTCGGAGATAACTCGGCGCGGAACGTTTGAGAATCCGCGTCTAGCCCAAAAAACGAAGGTGAGTGTCAGGGACTCACTCAAGGCGGTAGCGAAGAATCGGCCCTACCTGATTTTCATGTTCTCCAGCACCGCCGCGCAGATAGGCAACAACATCGTCACCTATCTGGTTCTTTTCGTCACCAAATACTGGTTCCTCGATGAATCGCTGGCCACAAGGTTCTTTACGGTTTTCTTCATCGGGGCGGTTTGCTCTGTGCCCATTTGGGTGGTGTTGTCGAATCGTCTCGGCAAGAAGTGGACCTACATCATCGGCCTGGCCGGCTATGGGCTCCTGCTGTCTTCAATTATGCTTGTGTCCCGGACCGCGCATAATACGATCACGGCGGTCATGTTCTTCGCCGGCTTCTTCAACGTGGGCCTTTGGGTGCTTGCGGGCACTGTCGCTCCCGACGTTATCGAGTGGGATGAGTACCATACGGGAACGCGGCGCGAGGGTGTCTATTCGGGCGTGTGGACGTTTGTATATAAGGCGGGTATAGGCATGGCCATCGCATTTGTCGGACTCGCCCTCAACGTCATCCGTTTCGACGCCGAGCTGCCCGCCCAAACCGATGAGACCCTGCTTGGCATGCGGATGCTCTTCGGCCCGATTCCCGCGCTTTTTCTGTTTGCCGGCGCGGCCGCCTTCTTTGCATATCCGATCTCAAAAAGCAAGCACGAAGAGATACGGCGCATTATTCAGGAGCGCAAACAGGCCGAGGCCGCCGACTGAATCCTGTCGTGCCGCCGTTTTTTCCGCCCTCTGAAAAATCCCGCATGTTATCATCCGTCTCCATCAGTTTCCGGGCAAAGCCATTGGCGCATTTCTTTTAATTGCGCCAGAATTACCTGTAAGAAGGAGCAAACACACATGCGTGCGTCCACAACGCGTCAGGCTGCTTTGACGGA
>CBFDAY010000033.1:0-14154 GCA_965602895.1 uncultured bacterium | reverse complement strand
GGTCGGGGGCGCGCCATTGTCGGTGGACTACGCTAAAAAAATCGGCGCTGATGCAGCCGTACAGGAAGTCGCGCGGGCAGGCCCTGAGCAACTGCGCGATAGAGGGGAGAATGAGGTGGAGGTTCTCAAGGATATATGAGCCCTTGACCATGTGAATTCCGGGGCCCCATGCATGCGCCTCAGTCGTGGCCAGGGCGATCCACGAGCCGATAAGAACGACAAAATTCACAAAACTCAACAGCCGCTTCAAGGCGCGGCCCGCCTTTTCCTTCTTTCGCATCATATACCAGCCATCTCATCCAATTGTCGGCATGACAAACCAGTGGCCCGGCATCCGAACCGTGAAAACCGGGCAAGGAGCTTTCCTCACCACTTTTTCCGCCGTGCTGCCCAACATCGCGGCCTCCAGCGCCGTGCGTCCATGCGTCCCCATGACGATCATGTCGATCTCCCTGTCGCGGGCATAAGAAACGATCTCGAAAAACGGTTTTCCCTTTACGCAGGCAAATTCGAAGTCGAGTTTTTCGAGCGTCTCCGGCGATGAAGCCGATTCGAGTTCCAGCCGCGCCGATTGCTCGGCCTTCTCATGTATGCTGTCAAGCGACGGCGCATTCGACAAGAGCCCCTCCGGCAGGTCGTGCAAGAACTCGGCCACATGCAGGACATACAGTCTTGCCCCGTAGTCGCAGGCAAACGAAACCGCAAAGCTCGCGGCATATTTCGAAAAATCCGAAAAATCGGTCGGGAACAGTATTCTTTTCAATTGCACGAGAATTGGTCTCCGGTGACGGAAAGCGCGTTGAAAACAAACGACGGTTATTATAACACAAACGCCGGTTATTTGGCCCCCCATTTTGCCCCAAAGGGTGCGGCGCCGGACCGATTTTGCCGGGAATACCTCTGAAAATCCTCGGTACGGCGGATATATGCTCTTGTCCGGAGGGGGACAACAAATAGCGCAGACCGAGTGATCGAGACGGGCTCAACCGCAGCAGGGTCCCCAAAAACAAATTGCTGCCGGTGGCGTCTTCATCGGCGACTTTCGAAGATGCGCCCGTGTGCTCGCGATATTTCTCTCAGGGCCGTCATACGCTCCTCGTGCGGCGGCTCAAGGCTGTGGAGCGGATATTTCTTGCCCAATTGCAGATATTTGGGCTCGCCGAACCTGTGGTAGGCGAGTAGCTCGTGCTGGATTGAGCCGGGCGCCTCTCCGATGAAATCGACGATAGCCTTTATGTCTCCTTCCGAATCGTTGAAGCCGGGCACGACGGGCGTCCGGACGATTATGGAAGTTTCGGGGAAGCTGTCGCAGAGCCTTCGAAAATTCTCGAGGATCAATCTATTGTCGACGCCGGTGTGGCTCCTGTGTTTTTCGGCGTCAAGCGATTTGATATCGTAAAAGATCTGGTTCACGTGTCTGCATGCCGATTCGAGGTCCTTCCAAGCGCAGTATCCAGTCGTCTCAATAGCAGTGTCGATGCCTCGCCCTTGGGCCGATTGGAGCAGTCGGACGACGAATGCGGCCTGTGAAAGCGGTTCGCCTCCGCTAAGGGTTAAGCCGCCGCCGGATCTCGCGTAAAAGACGCCGTCCTCTTCGACCACCCTTATGATCTCCTCCACGCTCATGTATTCGCCGAAAAGCTCTATCGCTTTGGACGGGCATGCGTCGGCGCATTTGCCGCAGTCGGTGCAGCGTTTCCTGTCGATTTTCACTTTTCCGTCATCGGCCTCCGCGATTGCGTCCGCCTTGCAGGCGCGCCTGCAAAAATCGCACTCCTTCGCGCCGATGCATCTTTCGGCGTTGAACGCAAGCTCGGGAACCGAGGATTGGCCCTCGGGGTTCGAGCACCACTTGCACTTCAGGGGACAGCCCTTAAGGAAAACCAGCGTCCTTATACCGGAGCCGTCGTGCAGCGAGAATTTCTGTATGTTGAAGACAAGGCCGCGGTCGTCTCTGCTGAGGTTTGATTTTTCTCGGCTTTTCATTGCATACATTGGGGGCGCAGCATTGTGCGCCCCTCTGGAATGGAATATTTATACGCCTCTACCAATTCAGAAAGCGTGCTCCGTCCGCTTTATGATCTCATCCTGCAACTGCGGCGTGAGATCGACGAAGTACGCGCTGTAGCCGGCGACGCGCACGAGCAGGTCCCTGTATTTTTCCGGATCCTTTTGCGCGGCGATGAGGGTGTCCCTGTTGATGATGTTGAACTGCAGGTGCCACATCTTCATGTCGCAGGCGGTTCTTATCAGCGACATCAGTTTCTTTGTGCCGTCCGGACTCTTGATCGCGGAGGGGGTCAGCTTCATATTCAACAACCTTGCCGCGCGTTCTTTGTAGCCTGTCGCCTTGGTCCTGGCGATGGAGGTAAGGCTCGCCGTCGGCCCGCTTGTGTCGGCCCCCTGCGACGGGCTCACGCCTTCCGCAATGGGCTCGCCGGCCTTCCTTCCGTCGGGCGTCGCGCCAAGCACCGCGCCGAACGGGATGTGCGCCGTGATCGTAACGTATCGTATGTCCAGCTCGCCGCCGAAGGCCGTCTTGTACTGACGGGTCAGCCTGACGAAAAACTCCTCGATGTCGCGGCCGATATTATCGGCATACGGATCGTTGTTGCCGTATTTCGGCGCATTGAGGCACATTTGCCGTATGGCCTCTTTGCCCTCGAAGTTGCAATCGAGCGCCTCGAGCAGCTCGTCCATCGTCAGCTTCTTGTCATCGAACACAAGCTTCTTGATCGCGGCCAGCGAATCGATCGCGGTGGCGAAGCCGAGCGTGTCGATGAATCCGAGATACAGGGCACCCTCGATGGGGCCCGAGTGCATGTCTTTGCACTCCTTCATGCACAGGTCGTGCAGCATCGACGACATCGGCGCCGCGATGAATTGCGACTTGAGAGTGTCCGCCACGTATTGCTGCGTGAAAGTATGCTTCATCACGAACTCGCCCTGGCGGCAGAATGCGTTCCACAGATCGTCGTACGACCGGAAGCTCCTCGGGTCGCCCGTATTGACACCGATCTGCCGGTCGCCGAAAAGGTTCAGCTTGCCGTCGTTGAACGTCATTTCGACGATCGCGCCGAGGTTCGTCCATGCGCAGCCCGTCGCTATCGCGTCGCGGTTCAGCATTTTCGCCTCGGTGCATCCGCAAATGCAGTAGTCGTTCGCTTCCTCGACGGTTCCCCCCTTGGCGAGAAACAGCGGGATAATCTCCTCGTCGAAGAACAGCTTCGGGAATCCTGTGCCTTCCTTGATCGTTTGGGCGACCGAGTGCAGGAACGGCTCGGGCGTGCCGGAATGTATCCTGGCGGCAAGATCGGGATAGTTCAGCGGAAACTCGCGCTTCGTTTCGAGCATCAGGTAGGACAGCTCGTTGGTGGCGTCCTTTCCGTTGACGTCCACGCCGCCGACGGTCGTCGCCTCCCAGTGCGCGTAACCGTCGGTATAGGAGAAGTTGCCGGGCATGGTGTAAATCTCGACGTTCCTCGCCATGCCTATCCACAGACACTCGAGCAACTCGATCGCCTCATTCTTCGTGATGCGGCCTTCGTCGATGTCCTTCTTGTAGTACGGATAGAAGTATTGATCGATTCTTCCGTTGCCGACCGTTCCGCCTATGCGCTGTTCGAGCCGCGAGACGGTCTGAATGAACCACTGCGACTGCACCGCCTCATGGAATGTGCCCGCGGGATTCTCGGGAACACGCTCGCACACTTCGGCAATCGTCAGCAGCTCTTTCTTTCTCTCCTCGCGAGGCTCTTCGTCGGCCATGCTGCGGGCGAGCCGGGCGTAGCGGTGGGCGAACTCGACTATAGCGTCGCAGACCATGATAACGGCCTTGAGGAATGGCTCCTTCTCGACTCGGTCCTTCGGGTTCATCGGGTCGATGGCGGCCAGCTTCTGTTCGGCCTCCTGCCTGATCCCTTTGATCCCGCGCTTGAGGACCTTCTCGTAGTCGTGGTTCCATGCCAAGCTCGAGCGCGCGGTCGCCGTCGGCGTGACTATGCAGAGCATCTCGACCAGGCTGCGCGTGTCCTCCGGCAGGCCGTTTATGTAGGCCGTGTGGTACTGCTTCCCGCTCCAGTACGGCCGCAGTTCCTCATTGATAACCCTTGCGTCCTCTTCGGTCAAAAGAAGCTTGTCATCGGGTCCGGTCGGGCGCACGTCTTCGCTGAAGAATTGCTCCTCCAGTTCCGGGAACAGGATGGCGTATCGCCCGGGAGGACCGGCGCTGCCCACGATCAATTCGTTCTCGTCGATGTCGATCGAAACGTTTTGAAGGATATGGGCCATAGCCTTGCCCCATCTCAAGATGACCGGCTGGCCTTCGGTCTCCTTGAACGACTCGGTCAGCAGGCACGCCCTCTCGACATTGATACGGATAGGCTTGTCGCGGAACCCTTCGAGCATCGTGTGGATGCGGGCCCGGTTCCTTTGCGCTTCCTCGCTGACAAGTCCGATGGGCAGACCCTTCTCGAGCCTTTCTTCCTGCGGAGACAGGACCGGCGGCGTACACGTCGCAGTTTGTGCCATGATAATTACCTCCCTCTCCCCTCTCGGGACGAATCCAAATTGTGCCTTTACTCTATAATCCTGTTTTTTAAGCCCGCGATTGACCTGATTCACAATCCCATGCGCCGTCAGCCTTCTCGACAAATTCGAGAAATAGCTGAAGCGACTTGTCAAGGTGCTCGTCAAGCGTGATATCAAACTCCTCTTCGTAGTATTCGTGCAGGAGCATCATGCCAGTGATCTGAGCGAAAAAGAGATTTGAAGCGTCCTTGACGCTTATGTCGCGGACCTCCCCCTTTTCAATCCCTTGACGATAGAAATCCCGGAACACGTTTTCCACCTTCTTGCGCTTCGCATTGACCCGGGCCCTGAGTTCCGGTGAAAGCCCGGGCTCCACCTGACGCCTCTGTATGAAATACAACTCGAAGAAATTGGGCCGTTCTTTCATCAACCGCCTCATTTCTTCGAGGAACGCCTTGATTTTGGTCGGGACGGTCGGCGCCTCAGCCGTGCACATCGTTACTCGCTCGAACAACAAATCGGTATAGCGCTCGAGAATACACAGGTATATCTCTTCTTTTCCGCTGAAATATTGGTACACGGAGGTGCGGCTGAAGTCGGCTTTCTCGGCGATGTCGTTGATTGCGGTGTCGGCGTAACCCTTTTGGATGAAAAGCTCTTCGGCGCTGTCGAGGATGCGGTCCATCCTCGCTTGTCGCTCCTGCGTTATTCTCTGTCTTTGCGCCATATTTTCCCGCCGATCTGACATAGTGTCATAATACTGTCATGATGTCATTATACCACCTACAACACCGCCTGTCAAGAGGAAATAAGGAGGAATCGCAAAGAAAATTATTGGGATGGTTGCCAACATGCAGAAATTATTGGTTATCAAGAATGGCGAGCTTCGTGCCATGGTCATGGTCTCGCCGCAATCGGCGGGGTTTTCTTCGAAACAATGGAGATATCAAGGGCTTCTAACTATCGCGATATGGATAATAAGCCTGTTTTACCTGGCTGGGGAGTAAAGAAGTGAAGGCCTGTTTCAGCGTGAGATGCCCGACGTGTTTTCTTTTGGAACAGTCAGATCCTGCATTATGACATTTCTTGCTCCAGTCTCTCAGCCCAAATATGCTACCATGTCGATTTCTATATCGACGTCTTTGGGCAACCTGGCCACTTGCACCGCGCTCCTTGCGGGAGGGATGGTCGAGAAGAAGCTCGAATAGACCTCGTTGACTTTGGCGAAGTCGTCCATGTCGGCCAGATATACCGTGACCTTGACCACATTTTCGAGTGAGGCGCCCGCGGCCTCGAGCACCTCCTTCGCGTTGTTCAGCACCAGTTCGGTCTGTTCCTCGATCGTTCCCGAGAGCACCTGGTTGGTCTCGGGCGCTATGGGGATCTGGCCGGAAAGATACAGCCATCCGCCTGCCTTGATCGCCTGCGAATAAGGCCCGACCGCCCTTGGCGCCGCTTCGGTGAATATGGCCTCTTTTTCCATGGGATAATTCCTTTCCCTTGTTACCGGTTCGCAGTTTTGCGGATTAAGTCGAAAAAATTTGGGAATGATGTGCTCACGCAGGCCGTGTCGTTGATGGTGACCGGCCCTTCGGCTGCAAGAGCCGCAATCGCCATCGCCATGGCCGTGCGGTGGTCGCCGAAGCTGTCTACCACGCCGCCTTTCAGGCGCTGCGGCCCGGGGATAATCAGGCCGTCAGGCCTCTCCTCGATCCGGGCGCCGAGGGCGGACAGATTTTTTGCCAGCGCGCCCAGGCGGTCGGTTTCCTTTACCCTGAGTTCCTTTGCTCCCTCAATAATCGTTGTGCCGTGCGCCGCAAGCGCCATCACGGCAATTATGGGCACTTCGTCGATTAGGCGCGGGATGTCACGCGGGCCGATCCTGATGGCGTTCAAGCGGCGCCCGCCGCGCACGAGCAGGTCGCCGGAGGGCTCGTTCAATCCCGTGTCCGCAACGTCTATTCCCGAGATGTCTGCGCCCATCTCAATAGCTGCGTCGAGGAATCCCGCCCGTGTCCGGTTGAGGCCGACATTGCGCAGCAGCAGTTCCGAGCCGGGGATCATCGACGCCGCGGCGATAAAGAAGGCGGCCGATGAGATATCGCCCGGCACGACGATATCTCTTGCGCTCAGGGTTGCCGGGCCGCTCACCGAGGCGGTCAGCTCGTCCGCCTCTACTCGCGCGCCGAACTCGTGCAGCATCCGCTCGGTGTGGTCCCTGGATTTGTATGGCTCGCGTACCGTCGTTTTTCCGCTGCAGTAGAGGCCGGCGAGCAGGACGGCCGATTTCACCTGGGCGCTTGCGATCGGCGAATCATATGTTATCGGATCGAGCGCAGAGGCCTCGATCTCGATCGGAGCCAGCCTGTCGCCGTCTTGTCCGCGAAGTTTTGCGCCCATTTGCCGAAGGGGATCGATTATGCGGGCCATCGGCCTTTTTCGCAGATATTTGTCGCCTGTCAAGCGGGAGGGAAACCGCTGGGCGGCCAGCAGCCCCATCAGCAGGCGCATCGTGGTGCCCGAGTTACCGCAGTCGATCATGACCGCGGGCGCTTTTAGCCCGTGAAGTCCGACACCCTCTATATCGAGTCGTCCCGCTTCCCCTTCATTGATAGTGACTCCGAGCGCGCGCATCGCTTCGAGCGTTGCGAGACAATCCTCTGCGCACAGGAAGTTGTCGACCGTCACGCGTCCTTCGCTGATAGAGCCGATGATCGCGGCCCGATGCGAGATCGACTTATCGGGCGGGACGCTGATCTTGCCTTGAATTGAACTCGCAGGAGATACTATTTGCGACAGCGGGGAATTTTCCTCGGAGGATGCCACTTTTCTCTACCCAAAACAGGAGTAATGGTGCGCCCGCGCCGGGCAGCGCCCGTTACTTCGATTCTTGATGAAGCGCCTTTAACTTGGCGACTTTGCTTATTATGGAATTATAACGATTGTCTTTGGGATATTCGAGTAAGAATGCTTCGTACAATCTTATTGCCTTACCGTAGGCGCCGAGTTTCTCGTAGCATACCGCGCGCCTGTATTTGGCGTCGACTGCGGCCTTCTCGTATGGGAAATCCTTCAGGTTCCGATCGATGATATCGATGGCCAATTGATACCGGAACGTCCTGAACGCGGAGGTGCCCAGCATGTAACACATCTTGGGCGTGAGCGCGAGCTTGGGATTCTTTACGTGGAAAAACTCCTCCGTCGCCAGTATCCCATTTGTGTTGCACCCCCCGTAGATAAGCCCCACAACGATGAAAATGAACAAGAGCTTCAACCACTTCCTGAGCATGGCCTTTCCCCCCTTAATTGGTCGATTACGGAATGAGCCCTTTTACCATGTTTACCAGATCGCCGACGCTGCGCACTCCCTCGGCGACAAATATATAGTAGAAAACGCCCCCGGCTACCGCAAGCACGACCACCCATTTAACAAGTTTGCCGATGGGGAATCCCCGCTTGCTGCGCTGGTCCAGCGCCTCTACGCGCTCCTGGAAACTGCCCATTTTCTCATAGCATTCGTCGCTGCAAAAGATGCCGCCCGGCTTCTTTTGCACGCAACGCTGGCAAAGCGGTTTGAGGCATTGTTTGCATCTCGCCACCGCCGTTCGCTCGGGATGATTAAGGCATCGGGAAGGTGCTTGTGCCATTTTGCGGTTCCTTTCGAGGTCTGATCAATTTGGCGTTCCGGTCCGGGGGGGACGCCTGAGCTACAACGACCTGTTCTCGATTTCGGGCAACAAAGCTCTCGAAATAAATTCCTCGAAATCACGTGGTCCCATGTCGCCTTCGCGCCGGTGACGCACGGAAACGGCGCCTGCTGAAACCTCTTTGTCTCCAACGACAAGCATGTATGGAATCTTCTGCAACTGTGCCTCGCGTATTTTGAATCCGACCTTGTCGTCTCTCATGTCGACTTCGGCGCGGACTCCGACTTCTCGCAGCCGCTCGAGCAGATTGCGGGCGTAGTCACGGTGCGCCTTGCCCACGGGGATGATGATGACTTGCACGGGTGCCAGCCAGGTGGGGAAGGCGCCCCCGAAGTGTTCGGTGAGGATACCGATGAACCGCTCTATGGAGCCGTATAATGTTCGGTGAATCATTACAGGCTTGTGCCGCTGATTGTCCGAGCCGACATATGTCAAGTCGAATTTCTCGGGCATGGCAAAGTCGAGCTGTATGGTCGCGCACTGCCAGGTCCGCTTGAGGCAGTCGCGAATGTGGAAATCTATCTTAGGCCCGTAAAAGGCGCCGTCTCCCTCATTGATTTTGTAATCCAGTCCAACACGATCGAGCGCAGCCGCGAGAGAGCTGGTCGCATGCTCCCACATTTCATCCGTGCCGATGTATTTTTCGGGTTTTGTCGAGAGCTCGACCATGTATTCAAACCCGAAAGCGTCGTACATGAAGCCGACGAAATCTATCACGCCCACGACTTCGTCTACTATCTGCTCCGGCAGCATGAATATGTGCGCGTCGTCCTGCGTGAACTGGCGCACCCGGAACAGGCCCTGGAGCACACCTGATTTCTCGTGGCGGTGCACAAGGCCCACCTCGGCCCAACGGAGGGGAAACTCGCGGTAGCTGTGCAGCCTGGTCTTGTATATGAGCAATCCGCCGGGACAATTCATCGGCTTGATCGCGAAGTCGCGGTCGTCTATGCTCGTGAAATACATGTTCTCGCGATAGTGGTCCCAGTGGCCGGATTGCTCCCAGAGCGAGCGCGTGAGGATGATAGGGGTACTTACTTCCTGATAGCCGCGCTTTATGTGCTCCTCGCGCCAGAAGTCCATCAGGGCGTTCCAGACGATCATTCCCTTGGGATGCAGGAACGCGAAGCCGGGCCCCTCTTGGTGAAAGCTGAACAGGTCCAGCTCGACGCCGAGCTTGCGATGATCGCGCTTTTTGGCTTCTTCCAGGAGTTGCAAATGCTCCTTCAGATGTTTCTCCTTGCGGAATGATGTGCCGTAGATGCGCTGGAGCATCTTGTTGCGCTCGTCGCCGCGCCAGTATGCCCCCGCCAGCGAGGTAAGCTTGAACGCCTTGATATAAGAGCTGTCCGGCACGTGGGGGCCGGTGCAAAGATCGACGAAATCGCCAAGTTCGTAAAGGCTTACCGTATCGTCTTCGATTCCGTCGATAAGCTCGACCTTGTAGGTTTCACCTTGTTCGCGGAACTGCTCTACCGCCTCTTCGCGCGGAATCTCCCGGCGCCTGAATGGAAGCTTCCGCTGCGCGAGCTCCTTCATTTTTTTCTCTAGAGAGCGAAGATCTTCTTCGGTGAACCCGCCCGGCCTGTCGAAATCGTAATAAAATCCGTCCTCAATCGCGGGTCCGATGCCGAACTTTGTGTCGGGAAACAGGTTCTGGACTGCGCATGCCATAAGATGGGAACTGCTGTGGCGGAAAACATCGCGCCCTTCTTCCGAATCCATGGTCAGCAGTTCTATGCTCGAATCGCTCTCCAGCTTCGCGTACAAGTCAACGAGTCGGCCGTCGACCTTTGCCGCCAGGGCATCTTTAGCCAGGCGGTTGCCAATCGATTTCGCGACCTCGGCGGCGGTGACGCCACTCTCGAACGCTTTTTCGGAGCCGTCGGGAAATTTCAGCTTTATTTGACTCATTGTTCGGCGCCTGCAAGAACCTTTATATATATACCGAGCGTGCGCGTGGATTGCTCGCCTACATAAAAAGACAAGACTCATCGTCTTGTCCTGGCTGAAGAAAGCCAATATTCTTCCGCGATTTCATTGCTTTGGTGGGCGCTAGTGGGCTCGAACCACCGACCTCTTGCATGTCAAGCAAGCACTCTAACCAACTGAGCTAAGCGCCCTCATTACGAAAAATATTATCATTTTCCGCTTGAAATGTCAAAGGTTTACCCAGCGATAAAAAATGCACGTTCCCGGAGGGTGGGTTTCCCTAGTCATGTATCGAAATAACCTCGAAGGAACGCGCCTCAAGATCAAACAGCGCGCAGCGGAGGTCCTCGAGTGCGCCGCAGGTGAGAATGTACCGCGCCCCGCGCATGAGCATGAAGGGCCGCCCCATGTCGAATTTTACGCTTTCAACCACGCCGTCAAGCCGGCGGTATATACGCGGTTCGTGCGAATGTCCGTTTATGAGCACAGGCCATGCGGTATTTTGCAGGATCGCCTCGTAGCTATATCCGTCAGTCGCGGCATACAGCCCGTGTACTCCTCCCTCCGGCGAGAAATGGGTGAAACATACGTCGGATATCTCAAGCAGATACGGCAAAGAGCGCACGTAATTCATCGTGGTCTTTGAGAATCTTTCGGTATATCGCTTGAAATGGTGGGTGACAAGCGAATACTCGTGGTTTCCCAATACGCCGTCGATCCTGTTCTCGATCAGCATTCGCACGCACTCATCGACCGTCTCCAGACGCAGCGTATCGGCCATGTCTCCGAGATGGATAAGCCTGTCGGCCTTTCGGTCGTGCAATGCCTCGATGCCGGCGCGAAGGGCATCCGGGCGGCCATGGCTGTCTGCGAGAATTCCTATTAGCAAAGCTGTTCGACCTTTCTCCGTGTCTCCCCTGTCATCAAACGATTTTAGCCCCATTTCCCCCTTTTGTCAAAGCCGTTGATCTCCATTTTCCACTTGGACATAGGGCCTGATTCATTCGGCCATGTAATTCCCGATCCGCGAATGTCTGCTCAATCTGCGGATGGCAAGAATAATCATTGCAATCAGGGGAATCCGCGGTCGGATTTCCGGCGCCTATTCAGGTTACTCCTGTGGGTTACATAATTCGTGTCTCTTATGGCAGATGAAATTGAATATTATGTAGGCGGGGCACGACTAATTAGATGAGTTGAACTGCCTGAAAAGCAGAAGCAAAATCCATTTTAACTTTTTGCCTGCCCGGGCGGTCTAACAGGGTGAGAAAGGTGAGCGGTGGCATCGGATAAAGAGAAGTAATGATATAATTGAGTAGAGGAGTGCTTCAGTAGTATCTTCTTTCACAAGGAGGAATCGATCATGATTGCCGGATTGAATACGAGGCGGAGTCCCGTCGTCATCGCATTGTCGGCGCTGGCGTTTTTGGCGCTGGCAGCCTTTCCGGCGTCGGCTTCTGTTTATGATCCCCCCGATGTGGCCCGGCTGAGCGGGATTGTGGGCGAGGCCTACGTACTGGGCGATGGCGATACCGAGTGGAGCTATGCGGAGCCGAATCTGATTGTTGAAAAGGGCGACCTGCTCCAAACAAATGAGTCCGGTATGGCGGAAATCCAGTTCCAAAGGGGGCTTACGCTCCGCATCGGCGAGAGCAGCCGCATGGCCGTCGTGGAAATGGACGACGAAAAGGTCGTCGGCATTGACGGCGGTCGCGCATATCTGAGGGTTACGAGGGACCTTTCGGCGTATGGCGAGTTCATCATCACCTTCCCTTCCGGGCAGCTCACGGCGATTGAAAAAACGCTGGCGCGTATCGATGTCTTCCCCGACGGCGGCGCGGAACTCAAGGTATTTCGCGGGGAGATCGAGCTCGAGACCGAGTCGGAGGGTCTCAGGACGATTCGATCGGGCGAGAGGGTAATCATAAACCCTCAAGGCGAAACCGAGGTCACGCGGCGCGGCTTCGCGCGGACGGACGATTTTGATGCATGGAACGAGGAGCGCGACATAGCCTTATCTACATATCGGCGCTCGGATTACATCGAACAGGACATTGTCGGCGCTGAAGAGCTTGACGGCTATGGCGAATGGGTCTATTCGCGAAGAGTCAGTTCGCATGTGTGGCGGCCATATGTCGTCGATGTTTGGAAGCCGTACTACCATGGCCGATGGTACTACAGCAGCCTTTCGGGGTGGACATGGATTCCGGAGGAACCGTGGGGCTATGTGACGCATCATTACGGCGTGTGGGAGTACGATCCCCATTACGGCTGGATCTGGGTACCGGGATACAAATGGCGTCCCGCGCATGTAAGCTGGGTGGTATATGATGATTATGTCGGATGGACCCCACTCGGCTACTACGGCTACCCGGTAACCACGCGCTATCCATATTATGTGACGGATATCTATGTCGATGTCACGCACGTGGTCTCGATCACATTCGTCCACATCCACCATTTCCACCATCACCACGGCCATCACCGTCATCACGACCATCATGGCGACAGGGATGATGAATTCCACAATGGGCGCCATGATGACGATCGCCACGGCGGAGGCCATGGAAACCATGACGGCGGCAACACCAACAATTATCCTCCGAAGAGGGAATGGAACAAGCTGGATTATGACGGAAGACGCCACGCGCAGGGCGCGCCGGGGGAAACCGATCGGAATCGGATGCCGTCCGGGTCCAGGGGCGGTCGGATAGATGTCAAGAACCGCCTGGCAGCCGAGGAAGGCACGCTGGATCTTGCCAAGATAAAGAACGGCAAAGTCCGGTTCGCAAGTAACCCGGAAAACCTGAATCTGCAAAAGGCCTCGCACAAGGGCGGGAGCGCCTTCAGGAAGATCGATCACGAGAAGATCCTGGATGTGAAAGGGCATCCGGAGTTGCGTTCGAAAGTCCGGAAATTCGACGGCAGCGCCCGCGGAACGGGCAAAGTCCGCGCCGCTTCCTCTTCCGCCGGCTTGCCGAAAAAGGTCGGCAGAGACAATGTGAGAAACCTCGATTTTCGTGGCCGAGTTGAAGAACGAAAAAGCGTGAACGGACGTGTCGCGCGCGCGGAGATCAGGAGTGCAGGTGGCAAGGATTCCAAGCTTGTAGAAGCTCGGTCGAAGGTCGCCAAGAGAAGCGTATCACGCGTCGGTGAGGGCAAAACTGTTGCCAAGATAGACAACACCCGCGCTTCACAGAGGCTTTCAACGAAAAAAGTCTCGACCGGGAAGGACCCCATATCGCTGCATAGCAAAAGATGGGAAGAGTTCAAAAGCGTGCGGGACCGTGAGCGGATTGAGAGAACACGCAAGGTGGCTTCGACAGGCAAGACTCCCGTGAGAAGAATTGAGATTAACGCCGACGACATAAAGCGCGCCGAGGCCGGTAAGAGGCGCGACAAAACTCGCGCCTCCGTTCCGTCGGCTCTGCGCGAGCGCCAAAAGATAAGTGAAACGCCGAGACGGCAGGCGCCGACGGTTCGCAGCCCCGCCCGGAACGAGAGGAATGGGACGGCGCAGAGGGAGATGCCCTCTCGCATGCGCCAAAGCCGAAGCACTTACGACAGTGCTGCGGCGATGCCGGCGAAAAGCGCGCCCGCGCGTGTCAATCGCCCAAGCTCGTCAAGAGAATCTCAGCGGCGAATCACACGGCCCACGACGTCGCCGATGGTCGCGGAACAGCCGTCGGTCGCTCCGAAGCGGGCGTCCGGCCAAGCCAGGTCGGTCGGCGCGCAGCGGACACATGGCGCAACAAGTGAAAGAGCTTTCTCGGGCCGCAGTTCCACGAGGTCGGGGATGCAGACTTATTCGGGGTCCAACGCCTCGAGTACCTTCGCAAGGTCGCGCGGACACCGCCGTTAACTGAAAAAAAGCTGAACTCCGGGGCGCAGTCGCAATCCAGCGGTCGCGCCTCTTTTTTTGTGTGGCCGCCGGCAGGCAACGGGTCTATATTTCTCGGGTCGCGGAGGGCGTTTCGCCAATTTT
>CBFDAY010000032.1:0-14241 GCA_965602895.1 uncultured bacterium | reverse complement strand
GTCTCCGACGCTGTCGAAATCGTCGCCGATGACGGTGATCTTGCCGTCTTCCACTTCGTCAATGTCTTTCATCTTGAGCAGCTCGCAGGCGGTCGACTTCTTTCCGCCCATCTCGACGGCGAGGTCGGCCTTGCGGACGCGCTCGCCCTCGAACGCGGCGGCGTAGCTGACGGGAATCGGCACTTTTTCGATTTTCACCTTGACGCCGCGCGTCTGTATGCAGGTGGGCACGATCTTTTCGTAATCGGTCTCGTGCACGAGCGCCTCGAACAGCGTCACGCCGGTCGGCCGGATCTCGGGGATCTCGGTGTCGGCGATGACGCAGAATCCCATGTTGATGGCGCCGGCGCCGACGGCGTAGCGGCGGTCGGTCACCTCGCCGAACACGAGCCCGAACGCGAACACGCGGTCGCGCTCGTACTCAAGACACTTTACGAACTCGCCGCGTTTGTGCCCGCCGAACGTGAGCGCGCCGCGCATGGCCCAGTTGAGCGCGTATATGCCGGAGGCCAGGTCGGGCCCCAGCGGCACGATGTAGGTATCCCAGCCCAGCTCGACGTTTTCCTCTTCGAGCTGCTGGCGCATCGTCTTCCCGTCGTTGTCGTCACAGAGGAAGACCAGGATGTTGCGCTGTTGGAGTTCGCGGACGACGTTAACGGCGATCTCGTTCGTCGGAGCGGCGCCGAGGATAGCCGCGAAGCCGGGCATGCGGCCGTCGACGAGCTGGATGCCGAGCCCGCGTAGGATGGTATCGGATATGAACCCCTGGTCGCCCTCGGCCGGCATTTCGCCGCGCAGGTACCTGAGCGAGGTTATTATTTCAGTCGATAACAAAGTGGTGATACCCGCATCGAGCGTTGTCCCGAGATAGGGCAGCCACACGTGCTCGCTCGGGACTTCGGGCAACAGGTCCCTGATGCGAGCCATTATCTTTTTTGCGTCACCGAGAGTCTTGGTTTCCATTCCCAACAGCGAATATGCCATTGGCAGGTAAAACGCTGTTTCGGGGAGTTCCAGCTTTTGGTCTTCACCCTTTTCCTCTATTGCTTGCTTGAGAGCGGCTTCCGCCTCTTCAGCCCATGAATGCGCACCGCGAATAGCCGCCGAAGCTACGATCTTTGACATTTCCTTACCTCCATAGTGGTATCACGTCGCTTCTTTGCGAATGTTTCCCTTGTGGCTCACAGATCCACCACGTTTATCGCATCAAAGGGGCATTCTGTGAAGCAGTTGCCGCACTTTATGCATTTATCCAGGTTTATCTCGTGAGGCGTTTTCTTTTCCCCTGTGATAGCCTCGGTGGGACACACCTTCTTGCACAGGCCACAGGCCTTGCACGCCTCCGGGTCGATCTCGTATTGGATGAGGCCGGTATGCCACTCGAGCGCGCCGGTGGGGCATCCGGAGACGCACGCCGGCTCCATGCCCTCCTTTTGGCGCTCGATGCATTGGTCGCACTTGAGCACGATCTTTCCCTCGCGGTTCATCTCAAGCGCGCCCACGGGGCAGGCCTCTATGCAGGCTTTGGTGGCGCAGCATTTGCTCTCGTCGAGCAGCGTAGGCGAGCCCACGCCGTTTTTCTGGAGGGCGCCCGACGGGCACGCCGCCACGCAGGGCGGATCCTCACAGTGGCTGCAGATTATCGGAACGATGACCTTCTTTGCCTGTCTGAGACTGATCCGCGCCTCCGGTGGGGGATCGAGGAATGCCGCTTCGATCATATCGCTTGCTGTCGAATGGGCCAAAGCGCACTGTAGTTCGCATGTCTTGCAGCCGGTGCAGAGCTTTGGCCTGACTACTGTACTTCCCGCCATGGGTTCACTCCTTGATCTGGTTCAAGCCTTTTCAGGCCAGGGCAGGCGCCTCCATCTTGCAGAAGGCGCTTCGCCGGCCAATCACTCTAGCTACCCGCCGCCGCTGCCTTCTTCTTGCTCGCGGCCTTCTCGGTCTCTCCGTTCAAGGGGGGATACATCATCGGTTTAAGCTTCAGCGCCTCGCGCTTCTTATCGAGGTGCTCGATGATCTTCTTCGCGGCCTTCTTGGGATTCGCTTCGAAGATGAAGTGCGCGCCGAAGTCTTTTTCCATTCCTTCGGAGAGGTATTCGAGCACTTTCTTGCTGCCGTGCACCTGGAATGGCGGATTGAAATGCGTAGTGATCCCCGATGCGACAACATAGGTCCCGATGGAAGTCGCTTTGTGGCTCATCGCCTCGGGCGCGGAGCCTGCTACCGGAAGCTGGCTGAGGTCCGTTCCGATGCCGCCCTCTTTCACCATCTCGACGCAAGCGATCAGGATTCGGGAGTTGTCCACACACGAGCCGACATGCAGCACCGGCGGAAGTCCGACCGCCTCGCAGATTTCCGTCAGCCCTTTTCCGCAGTATTGGAGCGCGTTCTCGGGATCCATGAGCCCCTGTTTTCCCAGGCATCCGGCGGAGCATCCCGTGGTGACGACCAATACGTCGTGTTTCAGAAGCTCCTTTACGAACTCGAGGTGGCCGAAATCGTGGGTGATTTTTGTGTTGTTGCAGCCGACGACGCCGACGACCCCCCGCAGGCGACCGTTGATTATGCCTTCGTTCAGAGGCTTGTACGAAGGCCTGAATTTCCCGCCGAGATAGTCATACACGTTTTCCGCCGTGAAACCCGCGACGAGGGGGTTCGTCCCCTCCTTGGGAATCTCGACGCGATTGAGGTCGCGGTTGGGATAGTTCTCGATCGCCTCGGTAACGATTTTCGTGGCGATGTCGACCGCCTTTTCCTCTTCGAACTGGTAATGGGTTGCCCCCGGGATTTTCACTTTCTTGCTGGTTGTAATGAATTTCGTATGGTAGCAGGGCGCCACCTGATTGATGCCCGGCATGATGCATTGGATATCAACTACCATCGCCTCGACCGCGCCGGTGACTATCGCGAACTCCTGTTGCATGTAGTTACCGGCCAGAGGCGCTCCCTGCCGCATAAGGATTTCGTTGGCGGTACAGCAAATGCCGGCCACGATGATGTCCTCTGCGCCGTTTTCCTTTGCGAGCGCCTTCATCTTGGGGTCGCGGGCGACCTTGACGATCATCTCGGAGAGGGTCGGCTCGTGTCCATGCACGACGATGTTCACGGCCTTCTCGCCGAGAACGCCGAGATTGGCCTTCGAGCGAACCGCGCTCGGGGTGCCGAATTGGATGTCGGTGATTTCGGTGGCAATCATCGAGCCGCCCCAACCGTCGCCCAGAGCCGCCTTGACGGCATGGAGGAGCGTGTTGTAATAATCCGCGTCCATGCCCACGTGCGTCATGTGGAGCATTTCGACGATTTCGCGGTCGATGCCGCGCGGCATGACCTTTAGCTTGCGCCAGCGCTCCTTTTGCTTTTCCGGCGCGCGCTGTGCCATCTGGAGTTCTCCCTCCTGCTGGCCGAACTCTGCGAGACACTTTAACGCCACTTCGGCCGCAAGCTTGTTTGTGTCGGCGCCCGAAGTGTCGATTCCAAGTTCTTGCGCGAACGACAGGAGCTTTTGTTCGTCCTTAATCTCGTAACCCTGTGTCTTGCCCTGCGCGGTCATGTAGAGATTGTGGGTGATGTCGCGGCCGTGATCGGAGTGGGCCGACGCGCCCACCGCCGTGGCGCGGGCGATGTTTCTTGCCACAATGCCGTCGACGTTGATGCCGCAGGCGCCTAGCTGTGGCCCCTTGCCGAACGGGTCGACCCTGCAGGGGCCCATGTAGCACTGCTGGCAGCACACGCCCAATTCGCCGAACCCGCAGCGAGGGTCTTGCATGTCGGAGCGGTCGAATGCGGTGCACACGTTATCGCGCTTCGCCTTCTCCATCATCTGCAGTGTTGCCTTGTCAATGGATCTGTCTTTCATTTGAATCTCCTTGAGAAACGATCAGCCGGGAATTACCTGGAATAAGCCAAAAGAAGAGCTCAAAAACCAAGGAATTGTACCAAATTTGTCCGGTTGATTCAACCCAAACTCCTCTTGCTCCGGCGCGTGCGCCGGGCACTTTGATTAGGCGTTACGGCCTCGGAAGGAGGCCGGCACGCTCGACGATCGTGGGCACCATTTCCTCCCATTCGACCGCCATAACGTGCACGCCGTGTATCCCTTCTATTTGCCTGACCTCATCTATCAACTCGACCACGAAGTCCACTCCTTCCGCCTTCGGGTCGTCTGCTCCCTTCATCCTGTCGACGAGCGAGTCGGGAATCAGCATTCCCGCCACGTTTTTCTTCATGTAATTGACCTGCCCGGCCGACTTGACGGGCATGACGCCCGCCAATATATGGGTCTTTTCGTGCAGGCCCTTATCGACGACCTCCTTCATCCATTCCTTGAACCTCGGGACGTCGAATATGCACTGTGTCTGTATGAAGTCGGCGCCGGCATTGACCTTCTTGGCCAGCCTCGTCGCGCGAAATTCCCACGGGTGAGCGAACGGGTTCTCGGCGGCTCCCAGGAAAAGCTTGGGCTCCACGACAGGAGCTTTTTTGCTGTTGCGTATCTCGTCGCCGCACTGGAACACCTTGTCGTCGCGCATCCCCTTCATCATGTCGAGAAGCTGGATGGAATCGAGGTCGAAAACGTTTTTCGAGGTCGGATGATTGCCGAATTTCTGGTGGTCGCCCGTAAGGCAGAGCATGTTGCGGATACCGAGCGCGTATGCGCCGAGCATGTCGCTCTGGATCGCGATGCGGTTGCGGTCCCGACAGACCATCTGCATGACGGGCTCCAGGCCCTTTTCGAGGGTCAACTTTGCCGCGCCCATGCTCGACATGCGGACGATCGCCGTCTGGTTGTCGGTTATGTTGACCGCGTCTACTTGTCCTTTGAGCAGGTCGGCCTTTTTCCAGACGGCCTCGGCGTCGGCGCTTTTGGGCGGGCCGAGTTCGGCCGTGACCGCGAATTTGCCTTCAGTCAGAATTCGCTCGAGATTGCTGCCCGCCTTCATTTCGCCACTTCCTCCTTCACGTCGTCCATTACATCCTCTCTGACAATCTTTCGGGGTCCGCCGTCGCGGCTCTTGGTCCAGTCTTTCGGCGGAATAACCTCTTCGAGTTTTTCCAGTTGGCCGAGCCTGGCCATGCGGTCGTATATGAGCTGCCAGGCGCAGTCAATGTCGGGGGATATCTCGCACTTGCCGTCCTGCGAGCCCCCGCACGGACCGTTCAGAAGAGTTTTTGAACACCTTGCGATCGGGCAGATGCCGCCGGTGAGATGGAGCACGCAGTTGCCGCATTGTCCGCACCGCTCGGTCCATACGCCCGTCTTTTCGGTGACCCCGATGAAGTTGGTGTTTATGGCCGGGAGCACCGGCTTGTCGGAGTAAAGCTCGGCCATGAACTGGACCCCGCATCCGCACGCCATGGACAGCACGACGTCGCACTGCTCGACCTTTTCCCTTAGCGGCTCGATGTATTCGACGTCGCACTGCCGCTCGACGGCGTCTTCGATTATCTCGAGTTCCTCGCCGTCTTTTTTCGCCGCGATCCGCAGCTGCGAGCCGAGCAGTTCGACTTCTTTGTCGCCACCGGCCATGCAAATCGCGACGCAGGTGCGACATCCGAGCACGAGGACTTTCTTATAGCCGTTGAGCATCTCTCTGATTTCGCTCAAAGGCTTTCTCTCGCCCATTATCACCGGTCTTCTACCTCCGTCCGACGGCTTCCCAACCTTCTCATTTTACTCTGGGAAGCCCGTTTTTAACTGTAATATCGATAACAGTTCAGGCTATGTCGTGCTTCAGTTTCGCCGCCCGGATCGTGTTGTGGAGCAGCATTGTTATGGTCATCGGGCCCGCTCCGCCCGGGACCGGCGAGATGGCGCCGGCCTTTTCCTTCACGGCCTCGAAGTCGACGTCGCCGACGAGCTTGAAGCCTTTCGGCTTTGACGGATCGTCGACGCGATTCACTCCCACATCGATAACGGCCGCGCCCTCTTTGACCATGTCGGCCTTCACGAATTCGGGCACGCCTATCGCCGCTATCAAGATGTCGCCCAGGCTTGTTACCTCGGCAAGGTTTTTCGTGCGGGAATGACAAATGGTAACGGTCGCGTTGGCGTTCTTGGCCTTCTGCATGAGTATGGCGGCGACCGGCTTGCCGACTATGTTGCTGCGTCCGAGGATGACCACGTGGCTCCCTTCGATCTCGACCCCGCTGCGCGCGAGCATCTGCTGCACGCCGTGAGGGGTGCAGGGCAGGAAGACCGGGTCGCCGACGAGCATGCGGCCGACGTTGAATGGGTGGAATCCATCCACGTCTTTTTCGGGAAGAATCAAGTTCAATACTTTATTCTCGTTGATTTGCTTCGGGAGCGGGAGCTGCACCAGGATGCCGTGCACGTCGTCGTCTTTGTTGAGCTTGTCAACAAGCGCGAGCAGCTCGTCCTCGGGCGTGTCGGCGGGCAGCTTGTGCTCGATGGAGTTGATGCCAATCTGCTCGCATGATTTTTTCTTGTTGCGCACGTAAACCTGGGATGCGGGGTCCTCGCCGACGAGCACGACCACGAGGCCGGGCACGATGTTGTGCTTGGCCTTGAGTTCCTCGATCTCGGTCTTCATCTCGGTCCGCATTTCTTCCGCTATCTGTTTTCCGCTGATGATCTTGGCTGCCATTTTAGCTGTCTCCCTCGGTTTTTTCGCTCGGCACGGCCTGCTCCTGTTCCGCCGGATGTCCATTGTTGAGCGGACTCGGTCCGAGCTTGCGCATCCGTTCGGTCATTTCGTCGACGGTCTCGGCAAACTTCGGGCCCTCCGAGGCGGACATGTGGAACATCTCCAGCCGTTCGGGCTCGATGCCGGCCTCTTCAAGGAGCGTCTTGGTGTACTCGACCCTCTTTTTAGCTTTGGTATTTCCTTCCAGGAAATGGCATTGGCCTTCCAGTCACCCGGCGACGAACACGGCGTCGGCCCCTTCCTCAAACGCCTTGAGGATGTAGAGGCTGTCGATCTTGCCGGTGCACATAAGGCGAATAACGCGCACGAAAGGCGCGTACTGCAGCCTCATGGAGCCGGCCAGGTCCGCCGCGTTGTACGCGCAGAACTGACAGCAGAAGGCGACGATTTTCGGCTTGAAACCAAGCGATTCCAAATCCCTTTTCTCCTTGCGGCGGGTCGCCGCTTACATAAGATGCTTCGCATCTCTTTCCTGACGAACAGCGATAGCTTTTATCCGCCATCGTCCATATATATACATGTTATACTTTGAGCCGCAGTGACCGGCTTCAACAAAAACTAAGGATACGAAGTATCAGTGGCCGGGGCTACTCGCCCCGGAATCAAACCTCGGTCAGGACGTCGCACTTGGCGATAATCTGCTTGTCTTTGTAGTGCTGAACTTCTATTGCCTTGTTGGGGCAAATGCCCGCACAGATACCGCATCCCTGACAGGCTGCGGGTTCGATATATGCGGCCTGGGTCTCCTCGTCGAACTCGGGCACGCCGTAGGGGCAGACGCGCAAGCAGTTGAGGCAGGCCACGCACTTTTCGGGATCGACGACCGATATGACGCCGCCGATTGTGAGCGAGGGCTTCGACAACAGATCGGCCGCGCGAGAGGCGGCGCCGCGCGCCTGGGCGATGCTCTCTTCGATGTGCTTGGGCGAATGCGCCAGCCCGCCGAGGAATATGCCTTCACTCGAGAAATCGAGAGGCCTGAGTTTCAGGTGCGCCTCGAGGAAGAAGCCGTCCCTGTCGAGCGACACTTTAAGGAGCTCTCCCAGGGCGGCGGCTGTTTCGTCGGGCACGATTCCCGCGCTGAGCACGACCATGTCGGGCCGAATATCGAGCGTGGCGTCGATGCTCGCATCCTGCGCCTTGACGCGCAGTTTTCCGTTGATCTGGCTTACCTCCGGCCTGTGGTCGGGGTCGTAACGCAGGAACTGAACGCCCTTTTCTCGGGCTTCCTTGTACTTGAGTTCTTGTGAACCGTAGGTCCGGATGTCGCGATGCAGCACGTATATCTTTGCCGCCGGGTTCCGCTCCTTTATTTTGAGCGCGTTCTTGACGGCCTGCCCGCAGCACACGCGGCTGCAGTACATATGCTCGTCATCACGCGAACCGACGCACTGTATCATGACTATCTTGTTTGCTTTCTCGATCTCGTCAGGATTTTCGGCGATCTTTTCTTCGAGTTCGAGCTGGGTGAGGACATTCGGGCTGTCGCCGTAGAGATACTCGGTCGGCTTGTATTCGCGGGCGCCGGTCGTCACAATCACGGCGCCGGCGTCGATTTTCTCTGCCTTTTCGCCGGAGGTTATCGTTGCGTGGAAATTCCCTATGTGCCCGCCGAATTCGGTAACCTCGGCGTTGATGAAGACCTTGATGCGGCTTTCGCCCTCGACCTCGTCGATCAATTTTTTGAGGCGGCCCCGGACGTCGTCGTCATCGAGCGTGTAGCGGACACGGTTGAGCTGTCCGCCCAGTTTGTCGCTTTTCTCGACGAGATACGATTCGAATCCCTGCCGGGCAAGGGAGAGCGCGGTCGTCATGCCCGAGAGCCCGCCTCCTATAACGAGCGCCGCCTGCGTGACGGGCGACTGTAGCTGGCGGATCGATTCGAGCTGGAGCGCGCGCGCGACGGCCATCCGCACGAGGTCCCTGGATTTTTCGGTTGCCAAATCGGGGTCGTCGTGCACCCAGGAGCACTGGTTGCGGATGTTGGCCATCTCGAAAAGGAATTTATTGAGTCCGGCTTCTCTTAGCGTATCCTGGAACAAAGGCTCGTGAGTGGCGGGTGTGCACGCGGCCACCACCACCCTGTTGAGGTTGTGTTCTTTGATGGCGTCTGCTATCAGTCTGGTTGAGTCGGTCGAGCAAGCGAAAAGCGATTCGGTCGCGAACTCGACACCGGGCAGGGTCTTGGCATATTCCACGACTGTCGGCACATCCACGATGCGCGCAATGTTGGTGCCGCATCGGCATACGAATACGCCCACCCTCGGCTCTTCTTCGGTTGTTTCCCGCTCGTCGGGATATGTCTTTTCGGTTACGAGCGTGCCTCGCTCGCCCGCAACCAGCTCGCCCGCCGCCGCCGCGGCGCTGCTGGCGGTCATCACTGTCTCCGGAATATCCATCGGCGTCAGGAACGCGCCGGCGACGAACACACCCTTGCGCGTCGACTCGTTGGGCTGGAACGTGGAGGCGAGCGCGTAGCCGTGGCTGTCGAGTTCGATTCCGGCGATATCGGCGAGCTGTTTCGTGCCCTCGGCCGGCTTCATGCCGACCGAAAGCACCAGCAGATCGAATCCCTCTTCTTTTATCTCGCCGTCGTCCGAAACGTATCTGATAAGCAGGTTGTTGGTCTGCTGCATCTCCTTGACCGATGAGACTAGGGCGCGTATGTACCTTACGCCGCTTTCCTTTTCCGCGCCGATGTAGTAGCGCTCGAATCCCTTTCCGAACGCCCGGATATCATTGAAGAAGATCGTGCATTCGGCGTCCTTCTCGTGCTCGGCCGTCATGATCGCTTCCTTCGTGGCGTACATGCAGCACACCGAGGAGCAGTATTCGTTGCCGCAGACCGTATCGCGCGAGCCGACGCATTGCACCCACCCGATCTTCTTCGGGACTTCGCCGTCGGAGGGGCGCTTTATGTGGCCCTGTGTCGGGCCGGAGGCGCTCAGCAGGCGCTCGTACTGCAGGCTCGTGATGACGTTTTTGTAGCGGCCGAATCCGTACTCGGGCCGAAGCGCGGGATCGACCGTGTCGTAGCCGGGCGCGAGGATGACGGCGCCGACGCCGAGTTCGATGAACTCGTCCTGCATCTCGTAGTCGATCGCGCCGGTCGGGCACTTTTTCTGGCAGACGCCGCATTTGCCCTTGGTGAACTTGATGCAGTGCTCGCGGTCGATAACGGGCTTGTTGGGCACGGCCTGCGGGTAGGGCACGTAGATGGCCTTGCGTTTTCCGATGCCGGCCTCGAACTCGCTGTCGACCTTGCTCGGGCATTTTTCCTGGCAGATGCCGCAACCGGTGCATTTCTCATAGTCGACCGACTTGGCTTTGCATCTGACCTTGACCGTAAAATTGCCGGCGTCGCCCTCGACGGCTTCCACTTCGGAATATGTTATGAGGTCGATGTTGGGATGTTTGTCTACTTCGATTAGCTTGGGTGAGATGATGCACATTGAGCAGTCGTTGGTGGGAAACGTCTTGTCGAGCTGGGCCATCCGGCCGCCGATGGAGGAGCCCTTGTCGACCAGGTACACCTTGAATCCGGCGTTCGCCAGATCAAGCGACGCCTGCATTCCTCCAATGCCGCCGCCGACCACCATCACGGCGCCGACGGTTCCGGCGGACTTTGGGTCCCCGTTGCCGGAGCCATTTTTGCTGCTCATTTCATCTCACTCCATTTTATGAAAGGGCCTCTTCATTTTCAGGCGAGTTTTTTCGACTCGAGAAGCGGCCTCGGATCAACCATATGTTTGGGCCAGAGCTTTTTGATTCCCTTGATGCCCATTGCGAGCGCCAGCAGCTCGGTCACATAGAGTATCGGAATCAATTTCGGGATGCTGCCTTCCTTCACGAGTTCTTTTTGCCGCATATCCAGGTTTGCATGGCACATGGGACAACAGACGACGACGCATTCGGCGCCGGCCTCGTCGGCCATTTTCAGCAGTGTCCCGCTGAGCCTCTTGGTGACGTCGGAGCGCGCCATGGCCAGCCCCGCGCTGCAGCACTCGGTCTTGTAGGACCAGAAGCGATTGTCGGCGCCGACGACATCCATGAGGATATCCATATACTGCGGATCTTCGTAGTCGCTCACCTGCGTTACTTTAGGTGGGCGGGCGGTAAGGCATCCGTAGTAGCAGACCGTCTTGAGTCCTTCGAGAGGTTTCTTGACTTTTTCTTTGATCTTTTCGACGAGTTCGGGGCGGGCGAGGAGCTGGATGATCTGCAGGACCTCAAGAGTCCCGGTGTAGGGCATCTCGATGAGGGAGGCTATCTCGATTCCGAACTTTTCGTTTTCTTTGATCCGCTGCTCGGCGACTTTGAGCCGCTGGAAACAGGCCGAGCACGGGACGGCGAGCGTTTTGGAGTCGGCCTTTTCGGCCAGCGCGAGGACCCGCGCCCCCAGCGCGACGGAGAGCTTGTCGTTGGTGCAATGCGCCGATGAGGCGCCGCAGCAGTTCCAGTCGTTAACCTCTTCAAGCTCCACGCCGAGTTCCTCGCAGACCATCTGCGTGGATTCGTCGTATTCTTTGGCGGTGCCGTGGAGCGAACAGCCCGGATAGTACGATACCTTCATGGAGAAAGTTCCCAAGCGTTCAAGCCCGATTGTTTCAGTAGGCGCTGATCGTTGTCCGAGGAGGAGGCAGTGACATGGGGTGAACACAGCCGTACGACTGCTGTCATAACTCCTTCCGGCGCTTATCCAATCATGCGCCCGTGCGCTCCGGCGCAACACTGAAAATCAGGTGTTCTTGAATATTTTTTTTACCGCTTTTCTTCCCTTTATCGGTTCCGGAATAAGCTTTATCTTGCCGCGTCTGAACATATCCATTCCGATGGCGGTGTCTTCCGTGAACCGACGTGTCTTTAGCTTGTATGTTCCGATCATCTGAAGCTCGTGGACCCTTCCCCATGTCTTGATGGCCGAGAGAAACGCCTCGTGAAAACGCCTCAGATTTTCCTCTGTCTCCGCCTTGCCTTCGCGGAGCGACATCTCGCGCAGCGTGTCCATCACGTGCGCGATGTCAATATCATTTGGGCAGCGCGTCGTGCAGGTTTCACACGACGCGCACACCCAAATTGTTCTGCTCTTCAGGACTTCGTCGCGCATGCCCAGGTTCACCATTCGAATTATCTGGGCCGGGAGGTAGTCCATTTCATACGAGAGCGGGCAGCCATTCGAGCACTTGAGGCACTGGTAGCAGGAGGAGGTCTTCGTGTGCGCTTTTTCCTCCACTTCGTCCAGCAGCGCAGTGTCGAGACTGTTTTCCGCTATCTCTTGCATCGGCATTCAGTTGCTCCGTAAGTTAATGCCGCAGGGCATTAGAATAATCCGACCACACGACCGTCTTTGGCGATGTCCACGTTCTCGCCCGCAGGCGTCGTGGGCAGGCCCGGCATCGTGCTCATCGCTCCGCAGAGCGGATAGAGGAAACCGGCTCCCACCGAGGCCCGGACCTCGCGCACGGGCAGCCTGAACCCGGTCGGACGGCCCTTGAGTTTCGGGTCATGCGACAGGGAGAGGTGCGTTTTCGCCATGCACAGTGGGAGTTTGTCGAACCCCTGTTTAGTATAACGCGCAATCTGCTCGTTCGCCATTGCCGTGTAGTCGACGCCATCGGCGCCGTAGACCTTTGTGGCGATGGTTTCGATCTTTTCTTTGATCGACATTTTGTCCGGATACAGGAACTTGAAGTTCTTCTTCTTCTCGGCCGCCGCCACGACTGCTTCGGCAAGCTTTGTTCCTCCGGCTCCGCCCTTTGCATGGACCAGGCTCGGGACCGCCGCCAGCGCGCCTGCCTTTTCGGCGACCTTCTTGACGAATTTGACTTCGTTTTTGGTGTCCGTCGCGAACTGGTTTATCGCGACCACGCATTCGAGGCCGTGGAGCTTGATGTTCTCGATGTGCTTTTCGAGGTTGCAGATTCCCTCTTCGAGCGCTGGGATGTTTTCTCTAATCAGCTCGGGTGCGAGCGGCTTGCCGGCGACAACCTTGAATTTGCCGCTGTGCATCTTGAGCGCACGGATCGTAGCCACCAGCACGACTGCATCGGGCACGAGGCCGCTCATGCGGCACTTGATGTTTAGGAATTTTTCCATTCCGATGTCGGCGCCGAATCCGCTTTCGGTCACGAGATATTCGCAGGATTTAATGCCGATCATGTCGGCCAGGATCGAGCTGTTGCCGTGGGCGATGTTTGCGAACGGACCGGCGTGCACCAACACGGGCGTATGCTCGGTGGTCTGCATCAGGTTGGGTTTGATGGCGTCCTTCATCAGCACGGCCATCGCGCCCGCGACCTTGAGGTCTTCGGCGGTGACGGGTTTGCCGTCTTTGGTAAACGCCACGACGATTTTGCCGAGTCTTTTGCGTATGTCTTTGAGGCTCGTCGTCAGGGCCAGAATGGCCATTACCTCGGAGGCCACGGAGATGTCGAAGCCGCTCTCGCGCGGGATCCCGTTGAGTTTGCCGCCAAGGCCGGTCACGATCTGCCGGAGCATGCGGTCGCTCACGTCAACCACACGTCTCCATGTGATGGTGTTGGGATCGATGTTGAGCTTGTTGCCCTTGACGAGGTGGTTGTCGAGGTAAGCGGAACACAGGTTGTGGGCAATGCTGACCGCGTGGATGTCGCCCGTGAGATGGAGGTTGAAATCTTCCATCGGGAGCGCCTGCGAGTAACCGCCGCCGGCGGCGCCGCCCTTGATTCCGAAGGTCGGCCCCAGCGAGGGCTGACGGATCGCAACAATAGCCTTCTTCCCGATCTTGTTGAGCGCGAGCCCCGTGCCGATGGTGGTAACGGTTTTACCCTCGCCGAGGGGAGTGGGCGTGATGGCCGTGACGTCGATGTATTTCGCGTTCTTCTTCTTCTTGAGACGATCGATGACCTCAAGCTTTATCTTCGCGATGTAGTCGCCGTGCAACTCAAGGTCCTTTCTCTTGAGGCCTATCTTCGCCGCGATTTCCTCGATCGGCTTGAGCTTGATCGACTGGGCTATCTCAATGTCACTCTTAATTTTTTTAGCTTTTGCCATCTGTTCCTCCTCTTTGCGAGAATGTCTCTTGAAATTCTGGAAAATTCGCAATTCACCCGCAAAGAACCAACTTGCGAGTTGAGACGACCGATAAGCCGAAAGTCCAAACGACCGGGGTAAGTCTTATCTGGACTCTTGCAACAGCTTCCGGAAGGATACCATTACGACTCCTTCACGCGACTACAGATACTAGCATATTACTGCGGTTAATGTCAAGGGAAAATAGGCTCCGGCATGTATGTTAGGGCAATGAAAATACCGCAAGAAAACCTTAGTGGCGCAGGTAGATGCCGGGAGGACTCTCCACCGTGCCCGGCGACGGCGTTTCGCGCCTATGGGGCGGGGCGTTCGATGAGGCGGATTCCTGCGGGCCTTAAAACCGGTTTAGATTCGTTCGCGCGGGTTCTGCAGATATATCAAAAACCTCGCGCCAGGCATCCGAAGATCACCTGGCGCGTTCAAAAAACCGATTTTAGAATGGAATTTGCTGTGACACCGCAAGAGAGGCGGCTTATGCGCGTTTCTTGCGCTTCAAGCG
>CBFDAY010000031.1:0-14338 GCA_965602895.1 uncultured bacterium | reverse complement strand
TCAGGCCGGACAAGAGGTTCCCAGAAAGCCACCGCCTTCGCAGGAGCAGAAAGACGCCGTGGGCAGGGTTGCTTTCGTATCGAACATCTTCATCGTTATTTGTTATATTTTAGATGGCGCGAGAGCATCGAGCACATTCGAGCATACGCTCGGGAGGAGGAAGATAAATTGTTTGCCAGAATCCTGTGCCTGACGATGCTGTTCGGCGTCGCCGGTTGCGCCGCCCTGGACGAGGGCTATACGACCCATTATGGCCTGACCAGCACCGAGTACTCTCACCCGGCGGAGAAGACCTACACGGGCGGAACGGTCGGAATCCAGGAGATTGAGGAATACGAAGAGAAGTATCGAGAAAAGGACGTGCTGGAACACAGAGCGGCGCCGGAATCCACCGAAGAATGATTCCGCCGGAAACGCTGAATCCAGTCTGAGAATATTCCAATGGAAATCGAGGCCAAAATCAAGCTGAAAAGCCCTTCGCGGCTGCGAGCCCTGCTCAGGTCGGCCGATGCGGAAAACAAAAGCGAAGCAACACTGGAAAGGAACTGGCTCTACGACTACCCGGACAGAACGCTCGCCCGCGCCGGCAAGCTGCTCAGGCTGCGACAAGACAGCCGCGTGCTCCTCACGTTCAAGGGACCTCGGCAGGAGTCGGAATACAAAGAAAGGGAAGAGGTGGAGTTCCAGTTTCCCGAACTTCTCCAGACGCGCTCGCTTCTTGAATCAATCGGCTTTATCAAATGGTTCTATTACGAAAAATATCGCGAGACGTGGACGCTCGGGAACTGCGAAGTGGTGCTCGATGAACTTCCCGAGCTGGGATTGTACGTAGAAGTTGAGGGACCGACCAACGAGGAAATCAAAACGATCATCAAGAGGCTCAAGCTCCCCCGCCGTTACATAACCGACACCTACATCGAGCTGCTCCAGGAACGCTCCCGGCAATCCGAGACACACAGACTGGACTTCATGTTCGCCCCGGACCATAAGCCAGTCCTGAAAGAAAAAAAGAAATCCTGGCGGTAGCCCTTATGCCGCCGAACCGGTTTCACGATTTCCTGGCGGCCTTCATGCAATTCAACCAGTTCATCGGCGTTCCCGAGTACAACGAGCTGGAACGAAAATATCGGGCGGAACAGCCGGACCGGCTTCGGGAAAATTCAACGCTCCATCCAACTTACCTTGACAGGCAACACACAGGGCGGTAAAATGATCATACAACCCCTTTATCGCATCTCCTGCTTCGTCGAGGGTCCGCACTTCCGATCGGAAGGGGGGTGATTGCTCGAAAGCTTCCTCGTGTCCTGATAGCTTCCCACAAATTCATAGCAGAAAGTCTCTTGCTGAAAAGGAGTGGCTACCATGATCGAGTTCCTCCGTCATCGCAAAGGCTTCACTCTTATTGAGTTGCTAGTCGTCATTGCCATCATTCTGATTCTTGCCGCAATGCTCTTGCCGGCGCTTGGAAAAGCAAGGGAGTCGGCCCGCCGCGCTGTTTGCGCAAGCCAACTTCGTCAGATCTACAATATGCTTCTACTATATGCAGATGCGAACAATGATCTGCTCCCGCCCTGCCAGGACCAGAGTGGCACTCTTATGTTTGAGAGCAATCTCATGTATCCGGAATACTTGTCGGATCCCAGGATTCTGGTGTGCCCATCGGATCCCGAATACAGCCCGGCCTGGAACTTCCGCCTGACCGCCGTGCATCCGGTTGATTCGACGGCTATCGGTCAAGTGCATCCCGATTGTTTCGGCCCAATCAGCTATGTGTACACGGGCTGGATGCTGACAAACGACAGCGAGGCGCTGGCCCTATTGACCACGTACACATGGTTGGACACGGTACTGCCTATCAGCGACCCTGTAACCAGCGGATGGCGCGACCGAAGCCTAGATATTGCCTCTTTCGGTTTTGCCGGTTGGGGCAATGGGGGTGGCAACGCTATTAACAGGCTCTCATTGAATATTGTTAACAGGTTTCTTATAACTGACCTCAACCAGACTTTCACGAGTAACGAACTCGACTCCAGTTATATTCCAGTCATGTGGGACCAGATTTCGACAACCATAAGTGATTTTAGCCATGCACCCGCCAGCGCAAACGTGCTATATCTAGCCGGCGGAAACATCTCTCTGAAACGCTACGACCAGCTTTCAACCGAGTTTCCAATATCCCCGATATATGCCGCTATCAATGGAGGCATGAAGCCCAAGAACTTGGATTATTGTCCTTAAGACTGCGGCGAGCACAAGACATATCTCGGCGGCTGTGCTTCCTGCGTCGAGATTGAATCAAACAAACGAAAAGAGGGCATGGAATTCCATTAGTTCCACGCCCTCTTAACGTAGTAGGAAAATGTGCGATTGAACCGGTGCGGGGAGGGGGACTCGAACCCCCACGGGAACATAATCCCGTCAGCCCCTCAAGCTGGTGTGTCTACCAATTCCACCACCCCCGCAATATTTCCAAACCACATTATAACCATGCAGGGGAAAAATGTCAATTGGCCGGGCGCGCCTGCGATCGGACATCTCCTTGCGTAAACCCTCCCCTGCGAACGAGATGAGTTCCTCCCAAAAAGGCGGTTCTGCTCCCCTTTCGCCATATTCCGCTGCCGGCCGACTGTGATGATTGTGCTTGTTCCGAAGCTTCTGCCGTTCGAGTTGTCAATCGAACGCTCAACGCTCGATGCATAATATTTGAACTTTATTCATTTACTGCTTCCCGCCCCCTATCCTGTACGATCATTTTTCCAAGGCATAAGTCACTGTTAACTCATATATTACAGCTATAATAAGGCATACTGCATTTTTTATTTGACAAATCCTTCAAGTCGTGATAGGATTTAATTGAATACCATTCAGTTACTCGCTGCTGCACGGGAAAGAGAGACCGACATGACTTCTACAAGCACAAGAGCACGAACGCTCGAAGACAAGCGCCAGAAAAAGCGGCTGCTGCTTGATTCGGCAAAGGAACTCTTCTTCGATAAGGGGTACAGCGAAACCACTATCGAGATGATAACCGAGCGGGCGGGCGTCAGCACCGGCACGTTCTACCTCTATTTCAAAAACAAGCGCGAATTATACATGACACTCTATGCCGACGGCATAGACATCTTCCGGCAGATGGCCGAACAGGCCATTTCATGGCCGGGCATGAGCGCGGTCTCCAGGATTTCCGCCATCGCACAGTCGTATTACCGTTTCTATATCGAGCACACGGCCTACTTCGACATCCTCGCCTTTATTCATCTCCACGATGCCGACCTGATGGAGCCGAGCGAAATGTCCGCGATGCTCGACCGCAAAGCCATTGACTTGCTGAAAATGATCGAGACGGTGATAAAAGAAGGAATCGGCAGCGGCGAACTTGCCCCGATGGACACGTGGAAGGCCACCAACGCCCTTTGGGGAATGATGGACGGCCTCGTGATGCTCGCCGAGCGCAAGAACGTCATGGTCATGGGAGTGACGCTCGAAGACCTGTTCAAGCACGCCATCGAGATAATTTTCTACGGCATCGTCGAAAGAAACGGCGCGCCACAAAACGACAGGGAGGATACATGATGACCCCGGCAACTACCGTCGAACAAGAAAATATGGCGGACCGGCGCTCACGCTTTGTCCGGGCATTGGAAGAGGGCCTGAAGAACGGCTCTACCGGCTTCGTCAACCTTATCGCGGAGCAGCGGGAACCCTCGACGCGGCGAAACCGCCAGAGGCGCGAAGCCTTCTTCAATACGCCATTCAGCATCTGCATAGAGCGCGCGCGCTATTACACGGAAAGCTTCAAGCAGACCGAAGGCGAGCCGCAAGTTATCAGGATGGCAAAGGCGTTTCGACACTATCTCGAAAACATCTCGATCGTTTTGAACGACGGCGACCTCTTTGCCGGCTATGCCGGCGGCAAGACGCTGTGCTCTCAGCTTTTCCCGGAGCTTTGCGGCTCGTATCTGGACGAAGACGCATGGGAAGAGGCAAGCAATTTCAACATCAATCCCGTTGAGATAAGTGATGCGGAAATCGCCGAGTTGAGGGAAACGGCTCCATACTGGCGCGGCAAATCGCTGCAGGATCACTACAACAACACCAAGCCGGGAAACGACGACCTCGTGCACCAGCGGGGCCTCATATTCGCATACAACATGCTTGCGGGCATCGGTCACGTGATCGTGGATATCGAGCGAGGCCTCAAGCGCGGGCTCGGGGCCATCCGCGACGAAGCCAGGCAGAAGGCCGAACACCTTGAGAAACATCCGGAGGACGGCCTGACGCCGAAGAAGATAGCCTTCTATAAGGCCGCGGCCATAGCATTGGAGGGGCTGATAGCCTACGCCCACAGAAACGCCGACCACGCCGAAAAACTCGCCGAGGAGGAACAGGACGAGCAGCGGCGCGCCGAGCTGTTGCGGATCGTCGAGGCCTGCCGATGGGCGCCGGAGCGCCCCGCCCGCAATTTCTTCGAGGCCATGCAATGCATGATGTTCATGCTTGTGGCCAACCAGATGGAATCCTGCGAAATCTCGATCTGCCCCGGCAGGATGGACCAGTTCCTCTACCCTATTTATCGCAAGGACATAGACGAGGGTTTGATCACGCGCATGGAAGTCGTCGAGCTATTTGAGAACCTCCAGATCCGTCTCGGCCAAAGCTCGTGGCTCTACAGCGGCCGCCAGCAGGGCACGCTCTTTTACCCGAAGCGGGGCAACCTGGTGACCATTACCCTCAGCGGAAGAGATAAATCCGGTCGCGACCTGACCAACGAACTCACATACCTGATAATGCACGCCCACGCCAACACCGGCCTCGGCCACCCCTCGCTCGCGGTCCGCCTGCACAAAGGCTCACCCGACGTCCTGCGCGAGGCCTGCGCGCGCCTGATCGGCACGGGGAAAGGCCAGCCCGGCATAATGAACGATGATGTCATGATCCCGGCGCTCATGCGGCTAGGATTCGAGGAGGAGGACGCCCACGATTACGCCGACATAGGCTGCATCGAGATGGGCGCCGCCGGCGCCTCCATCGGCCCTTCCAGTATCGGGTTCGTCAACCTCGCCAAATGCCTCGAGCTGGCGCTCCACAACGGCCACTGCCCTATCTTCGGCGACCAGGTGGGCCCTGCGACGGGCGACGCGCGCTCGTTCACAAGCTACGAGCAGGTGCTTGCCGCCTACGCCGAGCAGGTCCACTTCGCGATGACCCAGTTCAACCAGTCGGTCTCAGCAATCGAGATGGGCCATGAACTCCTGAGGCCGGTACCGTTCATGTCATCGATCACGGACAACTCCATGGCCTGCGGGCTCGACCTGACCAACGGCGGCTCAAAGTACTATTTCGCCGGAGTCGAGGGCATAGGCGTCGCCGACGTGGCGGACTCGCTGGCGGCGATCAGGAAGCTGGCCTTCGACGAAGAAAAGATCACGATGCCCGAACTCATTGACGCGCTCTGCGGCAACTTCGCGGGCAACGAGCGGATGCGGCAGATGCTGCTCAACGGCGCGCCCAAGTTCGGTAACGACGACGACTACGCCGACGATATCGCCCGCGAGAGCTGCACCATATTCCTCGAGGACGTCAAGAAACACACCGACTACTGGGGCAGCGTGTACAATCCCGGAATCTGGTCGATAGAACTCGCGATGATCCTGGGAAGCTCCGTCGGCGCGCTTCCGAGCGGCCGCTGTGCTTTCGAGTCGCTCACGGAGGGCGTCTCCCCGTCGCGCGGATGCGACCGCAACGGCCCGACCGCCTCGATCAAATCGGTGGCAAAGCTGGACCATCACCTCATGGAGAACGGCAGCATCTTCAACATGAAGTTCAGCCCCGACACCTTTTCCGACGCGAACATCGAGAGATTCGTCGACGTCATGAAGACATTTTTCGACCTCGGCGGATTCCAGATGCAGTTCACGGTGGTGAGCAAAGAAACATTGGTGGAGGCGCGCAAGGACCCCGAAAAACATCGCGACCTCGTCGTCAGGGTCGCGGGCTACAGCGCCTATTTCGTCGAGCAATCGCCGCGCGTGCAGGAGCACATCATCGAACGCACCGAACACTGCTAGGGATTGGATGAATCGCGCGTGAGACGGAGCTATTCGCCTTGCTTGTCGAGCACGTAGTCCTGGCGGATCGGGTACCATGCGTCAACGGCGAAAGCCGGCCCGTCGCCGACTTCGGCCTCATGCTCGACGTCGGCGGGGACGACCGCGATGTCGCCTTCCTTCATGAGCCTGGTCTCGCCGGCAAGCGTCATTTTGAGCGAGCCTTTGACAAGATATGTGATCTGCTCGTGGGGATGCTTGTGGGAAGAGATCTTGCTGCCGGGCTCCAGATCGAAAAAGGTCATCATACAGTTTTCGAGGTACACGCTGCGCAGAGTGATCCCCGGAAGCATTTCCTTGGAGGGGAGTTCCTCTTTCTTGTAGAAAGGCATGGGTTGTTCTCCAAAATTGCCTTTGTATTGATGGGGCGCACGGCCGTACGCCCCTACGACATATCTTTCGGCATAACCGAATTCGAGTACGCCGGCAATCCCGCCATCATCATCCCATCAGCACTTCGCGTGCGATGACCATGCGCTGCACCTGATTTGTGCCCTCATATATCTGCAACAGCTTGGCGTCGCGCATGAGCTTTTCAACTGGATACTCGCGCATGTATCCGTAACCGCCGTATATCTGGACGGCGTCGGTGGTCACTTCCATTGCGATATCGGAGGCGTACAGTTTTCCGATGGCCGCGTGCAGCGTGTTGCGCTCGCCGTTGTCGACCTGCCACGCCGACTTGTACACCATCAGCCTTGCCAGCTCCACCTTGACGGCCATGTCGGCGAGCATGAACTGTATGGCCTGGTTCATTGCTATCGGCTTGCCGAACTGGACGCGCTGCTTCGAGTACTCGGCCGCATATTCCAACGCGGCGCGAGCCACGCCCACCGACGACGCGGCCACTCCGGGACGCGCCTTATCGAGCGTCACCATCGCGATCTTGAAGCCGTCGCCCTCCTTGCCCAGCCGGTTAGCCTTCGGGACGCGGACGTCTTCGAGAATGACCTCCGTCGTGTTCGAGGCGCGCTGTCCCATCTTGTCTTCCTCTTTTCCCGCCGAAACGCCGGCCATGTCACTCGTGACGACGAAGCAGCTCAGGCCCTTATGTTTCTTCTCCTTGTCGGTCGAAGCGAATATGGTGAACAGGTCGGCGACGCCACCGTTGGTGATGAAGCACTTGGTTCCGTTCAGCACGTATTCATCGCCGACGAGCTTCGCGGTCGTGGCAACCGAGCCCGCGTCGGAGCCCGCGCCCGGCTCGGTCAGCCCGAAGGCGGCGAACCTGAGTTCTTCGCAGAGCGGCGAGAGAAACTCCTTTTGCTGCTCTTCGGTTGCGGCGATGAGGATCGGCGTGACGGCCAGCGAGTTGGCCGATCTCGACGTGTTGACGCCGACGCAGCCCCAGGACATCTCCTCGTTGATTATGCACGAATCCAAAACACTGAGCCCGCCGCCTCCGCAGAATTCGGGAATGGTCTCGTTCATTAACCCCACTTCGAAGGCCTTCTGAAGAATGTCGCGCGGGAATTCTCCCATTTTGTCCAGTTCCTCGGCCTTGGGGCGGATTTCCTGCTCGGCGAACTTGTGCGCGGTTTCCTGCAGCATCTTCTGCTCATCTGTCATCGAAAAGCTAATCATTGCAATCCGCTCCTTTTCCAGCTCCTTGCGGCGGGAGCTATTTCTTGAGAAATGCCGTGATGATTTCCTCGGTCATCTTTTGCGCGCGCAAAAGGGCGAAGGCCTTTTCATCGAATATCCATTGGATCGTAAGCCCCTCGATCAATCCGATCAGCGCCGAGGCCACGTGCGCGGGTTCGCACTTTTTGAAATAGCCTTTTTTGATTCCCTCGACAATAATCTTCTTTGTAAGGTGCCTGTAGCGCGCGTATTGGTTTGCGTTGGCGGCTTTGAGGGTGGCGGTCTTGGTGGAATGCGCCCAGAAATCGACGAGTACAACCTGGAACTTCTTATTCGCCCTGATCTTCTCGAAAACGGCGCTGATAATAGCCCCGAGCTTTTCGGGCGGCGTCTCGGCCTGTTGCACCTTGGTGGCGATATGGCTGTCGAGATCGCCGATCAGCTTCTCAAAAACCGAGAGGAACAGATCCTCCTTGTTCCGAAAATAATAGTGGATTACGCCTTTGCTGACGCCGGCAGAGTCGGCGATGTCCTGCATCGTTATGTTGCTGTATCCCTTCAGCGCGATGCAGAAAAAGGTCGCCTCGATTATTTCGGCTCGTCTTTTGGGCGCTACGCCTACTTTGGGTGACATGTCGGGCCAATGGTTGGGGGTTTTAGGTTGGCCAGCCAGTTAAAAGAAGTCTACCAGATGAACTCGACCCTTGTCAAGAACCCCTGTCGGCGGGTGAACGCTTTGCGTTTTCGAGGCGCTACGGCTATAATTGAGCGTAGGAAATCCTGTCCCGCCTTGAGTTCGTCGGTATTAAGATCGAACATCGAGTGAAAGAAACGAGGCCTCCATGGCATCCACATGCCCCAGAATCGAAAAGCTTCGAAAAAGGCTTCTTGACGCCCCGCACGAGATATGCATCGAGCGGGCGCGCTATCTGACCGAATCGCACAGGCTCACTGAAGGAGAACCCCAGCCGATCCGCTTCGCGAAGGCGCTGGCACACGTTCTCGCGAACATTCCCGTCACCATTCGTGACGAAGAGCTGATAGTCGGCTGCCGCACGAGCAAGCTCAAGGGCGCTCCGCTGTATCCCGAGAACAAGAGCGGATGGATCGAGGAGAACCTTGACAGCTTTGACCAACGCGATTTCCAGGTAGCCCTGATCTCCGCCGACGACAAGCAGGCGCTCCGCGACGAAATCCTTCCCTACTGGCGGGGAAAGACCGTCGAAGACCGGATGAACGAGCTTATGCCGGACGAATTAAAGCTCGATATGAACAAGATGGTCTTCACTATGATGATGGAGATCACTTACGGGATCGGTCACTTCACGATGAATACCTCGCAGGTACTCGCCAGGGGGCTGGACGCAATCATGGACGACGCCGAAAAGGCTGCGGCCGAGGCTGATGCCGATGAGCCGAAGTCGATATTCTTCCGCTCGGCCGGGATTGCATGCGAGGCGGCTGTCTCTTTTGCCCGCAGATACGCCGGTGAGGCTCGGCGATTGGCGAAGCTGACCGATGACGCCGAACGCCGGCGTGAACTGGAGGAAATCGCGACAGTATGCGAACGCGTGCCCGCCGGGCCCGCCCGCAGTTTTCACGAGGCGGTGCAGTCTCTCTATTTCATCCAGCTCGTCGCCCAGATCGAGAGCGGCGGCAACTCGATCTCGGTCGGAAGAATCGACAAGGTATTGCATCCGTATTACAAGAAGGATGTCGAGACCGGCGCGATCGATGCCTCACGCGCGCAGACGCTCATCGAATGCATGTTCCTCAAGATGGGCGAGATATGGAACGTGCTCGAAGAGACCTACCTGCCCGGCGGCGAGGGGCCTGAGGGCAAGACCACGCAGAATGTCATCGTCGGCGGGATGACACCCGACGGAGCCGACGACTCGAACGAGATGACCAGCCTCGCACTGGAGGCCTACGCCGACCTTCGCACCGTGCAACCCAACTTCGGCATTCGCATCAACCGTAACACGCCCGCCGAAATCTTTCTTAGCGCGTGCGAGCTTACCCGCGACGGCGTGCTGATCCACTTTTTCAACGACGAGGTCATCGTGCCCGCGCTCGTGCGAAAAGGGTGCTCGCTCGAAGACGCGCGCGACTACAGCGCGGTCGGCTGTGTGGAGCCGAATCCGCACGGCAAGACCTTCGGCTCGACGTTCGCGGTTCAGTTCAACGCCGCCAAATGCCTGGAGTTCGCGCTTAACGACGGCGTATGCTCCGTGTTCGGCCTGCCCAACGGCCTTTCGTGCGGCAGCCTGCAAAGCTATTCCTCATTCGCAGGGCTTTTCAACGCGTATAAAAGGCAGGCGGCCCACTTCGTGCGGAAGATGACCGAGGCGATTGAGTTCCTCGATGCGGCTAAGTACAACTCCACCGGCGTTCAGCTCATGGGGCTCGCCAACGTCGCCGATTCGCTCGCGGCCGTCAAAAAGCTCGTGTTTGACGAGCGCGAGCTGACGGGCGCCGAACTCGCGCAGGCGGTCGCCAACGATTTCTCCGGCTGCGAGCCGCTCCGCCAGATGGTTCTCAAGCGCGCCCCGAAATACGGAAACGACGACGACTATGTCGACGACATCGCAGGAGAGATCGTCGCGCATTTTGCCGATGAGCTGGCCGAATACAAAAATTTCCGCGGCGGCTCGTTCCAGATGGGGATCTTTTCGGTGGCGTTCCACATCGCGATGGGCGCCTTCACCGGCGCGACGCCCGACGGTCGCAAGATGAGCGAGATACTCGCCAACGGCATCACACCGCAGACCGGATTCGCGGCCGCCGGCCCCACTGCCATTGCAAGGTCGGCCGCCAAGCTGGGGCAGACCGAGACCTCCAACGGCAACACGCTTATCCTGCGGTTTCATCCCGACGGGGTAGAGCCGGATAAGCTCCGCTCGCTCATAAAGACCTATTTCGAGCTCGGCGGCATGCAGCTGCAATTCAACATGGTGGACACCCAAACCCTGCTCGACGCGCAGGCCAATCCCGAGAAACACCGCGATCTCGTCGTCAGGATCGCAGGCTACAGCGTGCTCTTCACTAACTTGAGCAAGCAAGCGCAGGACGAGATTATCAACCGCAGCACCTCCTCGCTATGAGCTTTGGGGGCCAGGCCTTGACCCCATTCCGCGAAAACCGGCCTCGCTGTGTGCGCGCGCAATTTTTCCTGCTATAATAAATTGACAGGGACTTCCCGCTCCCTGACTGTCCGTATGAATCGCCTATGAGGTGGAAAATGTTCCTCGACAGAAACGACGCGGCGCTGCGGCTGGCCGAGCGCCTTGAAAAATATGCGGGACAAAACCCTCTTGTGCTGGGTATCCCGCGCGGCGGAGTGGTGATCGCTTCCGTGCTCGCCCGCGAACTCAAGGGCGACCTCGACGTCGTCCTAACCCGCAAGCTGGGTGCGCCCTATAACCCCGAGCTCGCGATGGGAGCCGTCGATGAAAAGGGAAACATTCACCTGAACCTGTCGATCATAGAAGTTTTGGGAGTCACCAAAGAAATGATAGAACAAGAGAGACAGGCACAGTTGGAGCTGATAAGGAACAGGGCCGAATCCTACCGCCGCATTTGTCCTAAAGTTCCGCTGGAGGGTCGCATCGTAATCATCACCGACGACGGCATAGCCACCGGCGCGACGATGAAGGCGGCCGTCGCCGCCGCCCACGCCAAACAGCCCGAAAAACTGGTGGTCGCGCTTCCAGTCGGCCCGCCTGAGAAAGTCGCCGAACTCGAGAAGGAAGTGGACGAGATGGCTTGTCTGTACGCTCCGCGCGGATTCCAGGCCGTCGGCCAGTTCTACGAGCGATTCAACCAGGTCGAAGACGAAGATGTAGAGAGAATCCTCCGCGACTTCGCAAAGACGCGGGAACAAGATTGATAATATGGAAAAACCCGAAAGAGTGGATTTCCCCGATCAAGCCGGGGAATGACATATAGCGGTCAGGCGACAGGGCAAAATGCTCTTGTCTGGCTGCGGAATGGTGTAAGAAAAAATCGCGAACAACATAATATGAATGATCGCAATTGCAGGGGCGCACGGCCGTGCGCCCCTGCTTCCTCGCTTCTTTCCCTCCTCATCAGGGCTTATCATTTGCCGAAGCTGCGCGCGATGATGAGGCGCATCACCTCGGAGGTACCGGCGAAGATGGTCTGTATGCGACCGTCGACCCAGAACTTGGAGATGGGATATTCCTCGCAGTAGCCGTAGCCGCCGTGTAGCTGGAGGCAGCGGTCGGCGACGCGGTTGGCCATCTCGCCGATCCAGAGCTTGGCCATGCACGTCTCGGTGACGATATCCTTGCCGTCCATATGATCCTGGATCAGCCTGTCAAGGAACGCGCGGCCCACGGAGACTTCGCTGGCAATGTCGGCGAGCACGAACTGCGTGTTCTGGAACTTGAAGATCGGGCGGCCGAACTGCTGGCGCTCCTGCGTGTACTGGATCGTGATCTCAAGACACTTCTCGGCGGCCGCCTGCCCGCCGATGGCGCACACGAGCCGCTCGGGCTGGAGCTTTTGCATCAACTGAAAGAAGCCCGAGCCCTCGGTTCCGAGCAGGTTGCCCACGGGCACGCGGCAGTCGTCGAAGAACAGCTCGGCCGTGTCCTGCGCCTTCATGCCGATCTTAGGGATTTTCTTCCCGCGCTCGAAGCCGGGCGTGCCGCGCTCGACGACGATGAGGCTGAGGCCGGCGTAAGGCGGGTCGGCGTTGGGGTCGGTCTTGGCCGCGACGACGACGACGTCGGCCAGCAGGCCGTTGGAGATGAATGTCTTCTGCCCGTTGATCACGTATGAGTCGCCGTCCTTGACAGCGGTCGTCTTGATGGCCTGCAGGTCGGAGCCGGCGCCCGGCTCGGTCATCGCAACCGCGCTGATGGACTCACCCGAGACGCAACCCGGAACCCACCGCTCTTTCTGCTCGTCGTCACCGAACGAGTCGATATACGGCACGACTATGTCGCTATGCAGGCCGAGCGCAAAGCCTGAGGCGCCGGCCTTGGTGAGTTCTTCGGTCATTATCGCCGAGTACAGATAGTCGGCCTCGATGCCGCCGTATTTCTCGTCGGCCCATGGGCAAAGGAAACCGTTCTCGCCCGCCTTGAGCCACAGCTCGCGCGGCACCATGCCGTCCTTTTCCCACTGCTCGTGGTAGGGTGTGATTTCCTTTTCGATGAACTTCTTGAAGGTGTCCCGAAGCATTTCGTGCTCTTCGGTGTACGGGAGATTACTTTTCAGCATTTACGGTTCCTCCGGTCGCCGGACACGGTCGGATCACACATTGAGTATCACGGCCGCATTTGTAATCACGGCCAGCCCGCGCTCGGCGGTCTTGGCCCTGACAAGAATTTTGTCGTCGCCCTCTTTCCACATCTCGGTCACGATCGTCTCGCCCGGGAACACGTGGCCGGAGAACCGCACCTTGAGGCTCTTGAACTTTGCCGGGTCATTGTCGCAGTATTCTTTCAGAACGGCGCGGCCGACGTATCCGAACGAGCACAGCCCATGCAGGATCGGCATTTCGAATCCGCCGATGGCGGCGAAGTTCGGGTCGGCGTGGAGCGGGTTGCGGTCGCCGCAAAGGCGGTATATGAGCGCTTGCTGAGGAAGCGTCTTCTCCTCGACGACCTTGTCGGGCTCACTTTCGGGCGCGGCGTCGGTCGCCTTGGGGCCGCTCTCGCCACCGAAGCCGCCTTCACCACGGAGGAATACGGAGAACGTGTTGAAGAAAATTTCCTCACCGTTTTCGTCGGTCGTTACGGCATCGAGCAACACGAGCGCGCCCTTGCCCTTGTCGTAGATGGCCGAAATCTTCGGCTTGGTGGTCAGTGTCCCGCTGGTGGGGATTGGGTGCTTCTTGATTTCCATGTATTGCTCGCCATGCAGCAGCATCATCGGGTTAAATTCCATCCCCGGCGCGCTCATCAGTCCGACAAGCGACGGAAACGGCGGGACGACGCCGAAGGTAGGCAGCACTTTGAGGTCGTTCTCGTAGCAGAACTGCAGTTGGTCGGGGTCGGTTTGCGGCACGCCCGCTCCGACCCCCAGCGCGTACAGCATCACCTCGGTGTCGCCGTACTCGTAGGAAACTGCATCAAGATCTGCGCCCAATGCTTTTTCCGGATCGATTGGCATATTTCCTTCTCCTTGTTTTGTTCGAATTGTTGCCCGTATTTATCTAGTTAAAAGCCTCTTCAACAAGAGGCATCATGCGCTGCGGCATCCAGGTATTCAAAGCCTGCTCAATCCGGCCGCATGCCTCGCAGGCAGAAACGGATTATCTCGTTCTGGATTTCTCCCGCGTTTTCCGGAGGCTGCGGCGAGAGAAGCCACCGCCCCATTACCACCGAGATTCCCATCAGCACTGTTGAAAGGACGACAGGCTCTATCTCGCTCACATCTCCCGACTCAATAGCGTCTTTGAGTATTTCATGAAGCTCGGACCCGATGCCGGAATGAAGTTTCATGGTGTACTCGGCGTCGACCGGTGGTCCTTCTATGAGTATCAGGCGTGCAAGATCGGCGTTATTGCGGAAGTGGTCGAAGCTGACTCCGAGCGCTGCAACAACCTGTTGCTCTACCGACATGTCGGGAGTCCGCGCATCGAGCCATCTGTGATACATTTCTCGGTTGGCCCG
>CBFDAY010000030.1:0-14649 GCA_965602895.1 uncultured bacterium | reverse complement strand
TCAGCGGCTATGGCATGTTCGCGACCCGCCACATGGCCGAGTACGGGACCACTCGCGAGCAGATGGCGCAGGTGACGAAGTCGATACGCAAGCATGCCGCCCTTCATCCGATGGCGCAAAAGAGAAACGAGCTTAGTGTCAAGGAGATTCTGGACGGCAGACCCATCGCATACCCCTTCACCAAGGATGAGTGCTCGCTGATATCCGACGGGGGAGCGGCCATAATCGTGACCACACTCGAACGAGCGCGCGACCTGAAGAAAAAGCCCGTGGAAATCATCGGCGCCGGCATGAAGACCGGTCAGGAACACGTCACGATGAGCGAGAGCTTTTCGAGCACTCCGGCGGCCCGGGCCGGGAGCGATGCATTCGGGATGGCCGGCATTACTCCGTCGGACATAGATTTCGCAGAGCTGTATGATTGTTTTTCGATAACACCGATCATAACGCTTGAGGACTTCGGCTTTTGCGCAAGAGGCGAAGGCGGACCGTTTGTCGGTGACGGCAAGCGGATAGAACTGGGCGGCGAACTGCCGATAGTCACTCACGGCGGCTGCCTTTCGCATTGCCATCCGGGTCTGCCGTCCGGCATCTTCCATATTACCGAAGCCGTCAAGCAGCTCCGGGGCGAGGTCGAGCCGGAGCGGCAGGTAGAAGACGCAAGCATAGGATTGGTCAACGGCGTCGGAGGCATATTCTCATCTGTGTCGGCGCTCATATTGGCAAAGGAGTAGGCATGACAGGGTACGAAAAACCGCTTCCCGAGGTAAACGAGAAAGCCGCGAGATATTGGGAGGGATGCAGGGAGCATAAGCTGCTCCTGCCAAAGTGCCGCTTCTGCGACGAGATGTTCTTCTTTCCCAATCACTTTTGCCCCAGATGCCTTTCCGAGGACCTAGAATGGATTCAATCGAACGGCGCCGGCAAGATTCACACTTTCAGCGTGATCGAGAGGCCCCCGATCCAATCTTTTGCGGCCGATGTGCCTTATGTAGTGGCCATAATAGAGTTGGATGAGGGCCCGCGAATGATGTCCAACATTATCGAGATCGCGCCCGGAGACGTCCGCGTGGATATGCCTGTAGAGGTTGTTTTCAAGGATGTGACCGACGACGTCACGCTTCCGAAGTTCCGTCCGATAATATAGGGTAAATCCATTGCCGCAAAAAACTCCGCAGGTGGGGAAAAAGCGCTGTTCCTGGGCCGTCAACGATCCACTTCTTATCGAGTATCATGATAAAGAATGGGGCGTGCCGCTCGAGACGGACGACGAGCTTTTCGAGCGCATGACGCTGGAGATTTTCCAGGCGGGCCTTAGCTGGCGGTTGATCCTGCAAAAGCGAAATGCGCTCAGGGATGCATTCGCCGATTTCTCAATCGAACGTGTCGCGTCGTTCACGGCGAAGGATGTTGAGCGCCTTTTGAAAGATAAGGGCATCATCAGGAACAGGCTGAAGATTGAATCCACAATCGAAAACGCGCGGCGGCTGAAAAAGATCGTTGACGAATACGGATCTTTCGCCGAATATATTTCCTGTTTGACTGGCGGCCTGGGTGATTTGAGTAAAGAATTCAAGAAACGGTTCCGTTTTATGGGACCATCGATAGTCGAGAGTTTCCTGCTGAGCATCGGCAGGCTTGAGGGCGCTCACGAGCCCGGGTGTTCGATGGCGCGAAGGCGGCGAAAGTCGGCCCCGTGATCCCGGGTATTCTGTCGCCGCAAAAGGCGTAGCGGTTTATTTCGGAGAGGCGTTGCCTCTTCGCGGGAGGGGATCGTGAAACCGCAGCCGGAATACGAGAATCGTCCTATAGGCTGGTTTTGCACCTATACGCCGGAAGAGATAATTATCGCGGCGGGTCTGAGCGGCAGGCGCATCCTGGGCAGAGCGGGCGAGACCGCCAGGGCTGACGCATCCCTTCACCCCAACCTCTGCGCGTACGTTCGCGCGTGCTACAGCGCAGCCCTCGAAGACGATTTCGGCGAGCTTGCCGGAATTATCGGAGTCGATTCCTGCGATGCAATGCGCCGCCTCTATGACGTCTGGCGCACCAACCTTTCGCCCGGGTTTTCCCATATATTAAGCCTTCCTCACGAGAGCACGCCGGAGGCGGCGGAATTCTTCATGTTTGAACTCAAGAGGCTTGTAGAGTCGCTCGGCGAGCATTTCGGCCGGAAAATATCAGCCGAAGATCTCCGTCGCGGAATAGAAACGCTGAATGAAACCCGCTCGGCGCTGCAAGGCCTGAGCCGCTTGCGGCGAGAAAACTCTTCGATATCGGGTAAGCGGTTCTTCGAGATCCTGCGCGAGGCGATGACCCGGCCGAAAGATGAAGTCAACCCCTGGCTGCGCGGCCTGCTTGAAAAAGCCGAGGGATCCGTCGGGAGCGGCGAAGGTATCGATATCATGCTTTCGGGCGGGGTGCTGGACGATGTTTGGGTTATGGGCGCTATCGAGGAGGCCGGCGGTCGAGTGGTCGCCGACGATATGTGCTGCGGGAGCAGGTATTATGAAACTCTCACCTCGACGGAAGAAGAGCCGCTGCGGGCCATCGCGCGGAGGTATCTTTTCAAGGCGCCGTGCGCGCGCATGTCCGAGACAAAAGAGCGCACAGACCGCCTTATGCGACTGATCGATGAATCCGGCGCCCGCGGACTGATATACTATTGCGTGAAGTTCTGCGATCCTCACACACTTGATTGGGTCGCGGTCAACCGCGAGCTTCAATCGCGCGGAATCCCATCGCTACGATGTGAGACCGACTATTCGATCAGTGGGCGGGAGCGGATGAGAACGCGGATCGAGGCATTCTTGGAGATGTTGAGCTGAATAGACCGGGGGTCTGTATCGCATGAGTTCCAAGTCCGAGCGACCTGAAATAATCAGGAGGATGCTCGAGAAGAGCGGAACGCAGGAAATGGATCCGACGACTCTCAATGGGTCGTTGTCATGCGGAATTCAATTGGTTCGGCTTGTGTACAGGGCGTTCTCCGGGAAAAAGCCCGTAGCCTGGATCAACGTGTTCACGCCTCCTGAGCTGATATTTGGCTGTGGATACATTCCGTTCTGGCTTGACGGCGCGGGCGGCTTTTCCGCATGGACGGATATGACCGAAGCGTTTGACCATGCGGACATGGTGCTTCCCTCGCGCGATATGTGTACTTTCCTGCGGGCGGCCGTGGGCGGCGCGATGCTGGACTATTTCCCGTTGCCGGACGCCGTTGTCTGTACGTCGCACCTGTGTGAGGGGGCCCATAAGATAGGGCGGATGGGGGCCGAAAAGTTCGGCGCCCGGTTTGAGCTTGTGGACGTGCCGTCAAAGATTTCGGATGAGGCCGTTGACAACGTTGCCGCCAGGCTCGAAAAAATCGCCCATCGGTTGTGTGAACTGGCGGGCTCAAAGCTCGACATCGACAGGCTGAAGGAAGCGATCGAGCTTTCGAACCAGGCCAGGGAGCACTATCGTAATGCCTATGAAATGCGCAAGCACGCGCCGGCCCCGGCCACTGGCTCGCAGTTCATTGGAATGGGCTTGATGTATCCATGGGGGACAAGAATAGGCGTGAGTATCGCTACATCGCTCAGCGAAGAGATAGCGCAGCGAATCGCCGATGGAGTTCCCGCGGTGGAGGGCGGCGAGAAATACAGGCTCATGTGGATCCATCTCAGGCCGGTGTTCGAGACCGACATCCTGGCGCACCTTGAGCAGGAACTGCGGGCCGTCGTAGTCGCGGACCTGATTGGGCAGGCGTGGTGGCCCGAGTTGGACGCGCAGGACCCGTTTCGCGCTCTCGCGATAAAGATGCTGTCCAATCCCGAGCTTCTGCCCGCGGAGAAAAGAATCGAGCATGTTCTCCGGCAGGCCGTGGAATACAAGGTCGACGGCGTCATCCACTTTCTCCAATGGGGATGCAGATGGAATTACGGTCAGAGCGGTATATACAAGGATGCGATAAACGGGGCGGGGCTGCCTTTTCTGGCGCTGGACGGTGATGCGGTCGACAAGAGGGCGACGCCCCACGGCCAGATGCTGACACGGCTCGAAGGATTCGTCGAACTCTTGGAATCATCCCGCTCTCAATCGGAAATTGGAAAATAAAAAGGCGTCGTCCTCAGAGATATCTTCTACGGTGAGTTCAAACCCTGAACCCGAATCCAGATCGAACGCATTTCATGCGGCTCTAGTTGTGGCGGCGGGCATACTCGCCTATCTGCTGCTTATTCTTTACCACGCTGCGCCATACGATTATAACCCTTCATGCATGATCAGGTTCGGTGCGGCCAATCCGTTCCACAATCCTTCGGCGCTGGAGCCCAACCTTATCGTGTTCAACGACCCGGAATCCGGCGGGGACGGCTACGACGGACAGTTCTATTACTACGTCATAAAAGATTTCTTCATGGGAGAAGATGGGATCCCGAATCCGTTTCGGTCCCAGCGAATACTGTATCCCGCTCTCGCATATTTGCTCGCCTTTGGACAAGCGGATCTCCTGCCGGTGTCAATGCCGGCGGTGAATCTGCTTGCGATAGCGTTGAGCACGCTGCTTCTGTGGCGGCTGACTCGTGACTCGCCGATGCGGGTGGAACTCGTTCTTGTTTACACGTTGAACATCGGTTTTCTCGTAGCCGTCTTCTATGACGTCGCCACGCCGCTGTGCGTGGGCCTGACGGTCGGCGGCGCACATTTTTATTATCGCGAAAAGCTCCGGGCGGCGGCCGGGATGCTTGCGCTGGCGATGCTCGCGCAGGAGAACGCGCTTCTGGTGATTGCGGGCTTCGGCATGTGGCTCGCGTGGAAGCGGAACTGGCTTGGCGCGCTCACGATCGCGGCCGCCGCCGTGCCCTGGGCGCTCTGGCAGGCCCTGCTCTGGCATCGGTATGGCATGCTGCCGGTCCTCATGTCGAGCGGCCATTTCCAGCTTCCGTTTTTAGGCATGGCATCCCACATAATCTCTTTGGATCTCCCCGGTGGCCTGGTCGCAAATCTGCGCGAGCTAAGCGTGTATCCGTTCATGGCTTTTATCATCGCGCTTCTGGCCGTAAGCATACTTGAGATGAGAAAAAGGCCGAGCGAGCTGGGCTTCATGCTGCTCATGCATGCGCTCGCCGGTATTTGCTTCAATCAAGAACAGATCTGGAGTTCGACAATCACATCGCCTGCCAGGGCGCTGGCTACGGTGTTCCCATTCCTTTTGCTGTGCTACGCGCGCAGGCGCTCGTCGGCGTTGCGGTTGCTCATTGTCATAAGCATATTGCTCAGCCTTATGGGAATAGCACGGATCCTGCTCCTGCCGGTACACCCCTATTTTGTCACGCAATAACCAGACAAAAATAGCGCCCGCTCAGCGGGCGCTATTGCTTCCCTAGGGAAAGGCCGCGAGTCTGCGGCGACTGGAAAGACGCCGGTCAGCCCATCTCTTCCTTCACTCGCTTGAAGGCGACGTCGGTGGTGTCGAGCGTTTTCTTGATATCCTCTTCGGTGTGCGCGGACGAGATGAACCAATTGTGGAACGGGTGGAAGAACACGCCGCGCTGATAGCATTCTTCGCAGAAGAGCTTCGATCTTTCCCAGCCGTCCTCGGCCGCGAAAGTCATAAACGGGAGCGTTTCGGCTCCGGTGTATTTGATTTCCTGCCCGTGTGTGTCGGCCTGGTCATACATGCCTTCCTTCAGCATCTCGCCGCGCTCGTACATTATGCCGATTGCGTCGGTGGTTTCCATCTCGTCAAGCGTAGCAATGGCTGCCGCCATGGGGACGGCGCTTGTGAAAAATGATCCTGTGAAAAACACTTGCGACGCCGCGTCTTTTATGGAATCCTTACCGACACACGCCGAGATGGGGTGTCCGTTGGCGAGGGTTTTGGAGAAGCAGATCAGGTCGGGATTGACGCCGAATTTTTCGAGCGAGCCGCCCATATGCATGCGGAACCCGGCGCGCACGTCGTCGACGATGAAGAGGGCGCCGATGTCGTCGCAAGTCTTGCGAACGGCTTCGAGGAAGCCCGGCTTGGGCATCTCCGAATCGTGGAACGCCTCGTGGAGGAACGGCGTGAGGATGACACCGGCGACGTCCTCTTTGTTCTCCTCTACCAGCCGTTTGAAACCGTCGATGTCGTTATAATCGAATTTGAGCACATTGATCTGTTCCTCGGGCGTGATACCGGTAGTGAACGAGGTGCACCATGCGCCTATTCCATGGTAGCAGCCCTCGACCATGATTATCTTGCTGCGGCCCGTTTGCGCGCGGGCGACGCGGCAGGCGTAGGTCGTCACGTCCGAGCCGTTCTTGCCGAAGATGGCCCAGTCGGCTATTGGCACAATGCCGACCAGTTTTTCGGCCAGCTCAACATAGCGCTCGCTGGGCAGATTGCACGTGTCGACCTTTTCGATCTGTTCCCTGGCGGCCCGTTCCACCTTGGGATGATTGTAGCCGAGGATCATGGGGCCATAGGCGCACATGTAGTCGATGTATTCATTTCCGTCAACATCCCAGAAACGCGAACCCTCGGCGCGTTCGATAAAACACGGAGAAGAGCCGGGCACCAGAAGTGTCGGGCTCTGGTGGCCGGGTATGCCTCCGGGGATGATTTTCATTGCGCGGCTGAAGAGTTCGTTGGATTTCTCAAATTTTCGCATATGCGGCGGCCTCCTGTTGTACAAGACCTTCCAATAAAGGGGGAAACGCTGGGGCAATATTACTATTTTTCCCAAACATTTTCAAGTGGGATGCGAAAAACCGAGGGCCCCCTTTCCGACCGGGAGCCGCTGGAAGTTGAATGTGTGGCGACGGCGCCTTTCAGATCCTATCGGACCGACGCGCCGCCGCCCACATTCGGGGAGAAGACATGCACCGAGGGGATGATGCATGCGTTACGTACCCTTAGAGCGCCCTATAAACACCCTTCGCTATGGATTCGTTACTATGACTCCACCCTTGCTTTACGCCCTTCTTGAAATAGGAAACAGTCTTCGTGCGCATGCTTCATGCAGATCTCTTCCACCGTGATATCTGTGGGTACATGAATTCCGATCTTCTTCGCGCGGCATACTTGCGTTGGCCAAAGGCAAAGATACGGGCAGCCCCCCTTTACCGCAACACTCTTTTTTACCATGTAATTCTCCAACTCCAACCGCTGTTGTGGCTGCGCTGCCGCCCGGCGCTATCAGCGAAGGGACTTATAAATTATGAATGTGCACGGTCGTAACAGCAGCGCCGCCGGAATCGTGCTGAAGGACATACTCCCGACATTGGCGCAGGAAGCCCATGGCGGCATCCCACTCACCTTCAATAACTGCAGCCGATTGAAACTGCTCGAGCAACTGCAGCCCACCTTCTGAAGTGAGTGACTCCACGTATTGAGCTAATCCGTTCCCTTTTGTCGTGTCTGGGAAAACACACTCGAAAACCATGCCATCTCCTCCCGCTGAGTCCATCTGGCAATTGGCAAAAGAAACACACGAATTACTTTTTAAATATGCAAAAGCAGTGCCACGTGGATGGAGAAAATGCGAGAGCTTCACAAGCTATTGTCGATAGGCAGTTTAGAACGAGAGGCATTCCGGACTGTCGCTTGGCCGAGAAGGTACACGCGTGCCAATAATGGCGCAGAAAAAGAGTATGGGGGTATAAGCCATTAATACAAGAGGGGTTATGAAAGGTGGCGCTACCTGCGACAAACGCCGTTTATGGCGCGAACGAATAGCTGTATGGCTAAAGTATTTTTACGTTACTTGAAATCCTCGGGTCGGATGCCGTAGTTCTTCATTTTTCTTTGGAGCGTTCTTAGGCTTTGCCCCGCCTTTTTCGCCGCGAGATCGGTTTTCCCGCCGAAGCGTCTGAGCAAATCCGTAAGGTATTCCCTTTCGAACGTCGCTAATCTTTCCGCCAGGGGCAGGTCGATCAGCAACTGGTTTCCAAAGTGGCGGACCTCTCCGTCTCTCTCTGCGATTTCGGTGATCGCATACTCGTCGATGCAGTTGCCGCCGGCCGTGGCCACCGCGCGCTCGATCACGTTTTCCAATTCGCGCACGTTGCCCGGCCAATCGTATTTCATCAGGTTTTTTATCGCGCCGTGCGTAATCTCGTTGATGTCACGTTTCATCCTGTCTCGATATATCTTCAGGAAGTGCAGGGCAAGGAGGGGAACATCCTCCATGCGTTCTCGAAGCGGCGGAATCCTCAGGGGAATAACCTTTAGCCGATAATAAAGGTCATTTCTGAACTTGCCCTCGCCGACACTCTTGTCCAGGTCGATGTTCGTGGCGGCGATGAGCCGAATATCGATCGTGATGGACTCGTTGCTTCCGACGCGCTGGAACCTCCTGTCTTCGAGCACTCGAAGCAACTTCATCTGCATGGCCGGAGACATGTTGCCGACCTCATCCAGAAACAGCGTGGACCCGTCGGCGTACTCCAGTTTTCCTATCCTGCGGGTCGAAGCCCCTGTAAACGCCCCCTTTTCGTGCCCGAAAAGCTCCGATTCGAGCAGCGTGTCTGGAAGCGCGCCGCAGTCGACAGCTACGAACTGCTTGCTCTTTCTGGGGCTGTTGAAGTGGATGGCCTTGGCGATGAGTTCTTTGCCCGTGCCGGTCTCGCCCTGGATCAGCACTGTGCTGTCGGTCGGGGCGACCGATGACACGGTGCTGAATATCTGCTGCATCTGATGGTTTTTGCTGATTATGTTTTCAAAGCTGAACTGCGACTCAATCTGCTCCCTGAGGAGAATATTCTCCGCCAGAAGGTCGCGCTTTTCGAAAATTTTTTTTACGACGAGATTCAGTTCCTCGCTCCCAAAAGGTTTTGTCATGTAGTCTTCCGCGCCAAGCTTTATGGCTTCTATTGCCGAGTTCACGGTGGCGTGGGCCGTTATGAGCAAAAGCGATGTGTGTGGGAAGGCGCTCTTGATCCTTTCAATCAGTTCGAGACCTGATATCCCGGGCATCTTCAGGTCGGAGATGACGAGGTCGAACCTTTGGCCGGCGAGCAACCTGAGCGCTTCCTCGCCGGAACCGGCAGAGGATATAGCGTGCTCGCCGAGAGCGCGCGCCAATTGTCTCCTTTGGATGTCGTCGTCTTCGACTATCAGAATTTGCTGTTTTGGCATAAACAACCGTCTTTGCAAATGGCCGTCGCGCGTCGTCCAATGGATACGCGCGCGGCCCCGCCGGTAAATCGTTTTCGAAGAAGATGGATTGTGGGTTGGCGCGTTAGCGCCGACTATGGAAAATTATACCAGACCTTGGCACGCAAGGCAAAATTAAACGGCCTGCTTGGCGTCATTCGCAAATATGATCAGAAAGGACGGACGGTCAGTGGTTTCGGCACGCTCAGATCGGAAAACGCCGGCCCGGCCCGGAGATGAAAACACTATTGTGCCGCAGTCCTTGAAATATTTGACAACGGAGGATCATTTTGATAATATATTGGGATTAATAGTTGCCCGCGTGTCCGCCTAATATCTTATCATGTTTAGGCTTACACTTGATGGGGAGTCGCCAAGCGGTAAGGCACCGGCCTTTGGCGCCGACATACGCAGGTTCGAATCCTGCCTCCCCAGCCAAGAAACGACATACAGGTTCCAATGATCGGGTTTCCAGAATCAGGTTCCCAGGATACTCTTCCTGAGATCGGAGTTGTTTGAGAATGGCGAAGAAAGCCGATAAATCTTTTGTCTGCCTCATCCTTGCGGCGGGGCAGGGGACGCGTATGAAGTCGGATACGCCTAAGGTCCTTCATCACCTTTGTGGGATGCCGATGATCGATCATGTCGTGCAGACAGTTCAAAAGCTGGCGCCTGAGAAAATGTTTTTGATTGTAGGCTTCAAGAAAGAGTTCGTACGCCGTCAATTGGGAAACACCGTAGAATATATAAACCAGGATGAGCAGCTCGGCACGGGCCACGCCGTCATGCAGGCGAGCGACGCGTTGGCCGACTACAAGGGCGACGTACTCGTTTTATACGGCGATGTTCCCCTGATATCAAAGGAAACGCTCGAGGCCTTGCTGGACAGGCACCGCAAGACGCGCGCCTCGGCGACGATCGTGACGACAAATGTCGGCGATCCCCACGGCTTCGGCCGAATCATTCGCAATCGGTCGCGCAAGATCAGCAAGATCGTGGAGGAAAAAGACGCCACTCCCGCTCAGCGGCGCAGGCGCGAGATCAACGCCGGCATCTATTGCTTTAAAGCGTCCGCGTTGCTGAACGCGCTAAAAAAGGTGGGAAAGGCCAACGAGCAGCAAGAGTACTACTTGACCGACGTGATAGAGATCCTCATCAGGCTGGGCAGAAAAGTCGAGACCTTCACGACGTCCGACGAGATCGAGATCATGCAGGTCAACGACCGCAAGCAGCAGGCGGCGATAAACAAAATCATGCACGACCGCGTGCTCGACAAGCTGATGGAAAGCGGGGTCACCGTTATTGATCCGGGGAGTACTTTCGTTTCCGGGACGGTCGAGATAGACCGCGACGTGACACTTTATCCGTTCACGTACGTTGAGGGACACACCCGCATCGGAACGGGAACCGTCATCGGGCCTCAGAGTTACATAGCCGACTGTGAGATCGAGGAAAACGTCGTCATAGTCATGTCGTACCTGTCATCGTGCATTGTCCGAGCCAACAGCCGCATCGGACCGTATTCTCACCTTAGACCCGAGACGCACATAGGTGAAAACGTCCATATCGGAAACTTCGTGGAAGTGAAGAAGTCGATTATCGAAGATGGCTCGAAGGCCAACCATCTCAGCTACATCGGCGACGCCAGGATCGGCAAAGGCGTCAACATCGGCGCCGGCACCATCACGGCCAACTACGACGGCATGCGAAAGCATGAAACCGTGATCGAAGACGGCGCCTCTATCGGAAGCGGCACCGTGCTGATAGCGCCCGTTCGCGTTGGCAGGAAGGCCACGACAGGAGCGGGCGCCGTCGTTTCAAGTCATCACGACATCCCGCCGCACGCGGTATTTGTCGGCGTGCCGGCCAAAGAACTGAAGCCGAAGAAAGAGTAATAGAACCGGAGTATTGAAAGGAAGCTGCAGCTTATGGAATTCGCTGAATTAAAAGTCGAGCGCCGCTCCAGGACGGGAAAGGGTGGCGCGAGGGAGTGCAGAAGGAATGGCATGCTCCCGGGAATTCTTTACGGTAAAGAGGAAGAGTCCATTCCCATCGCGGTAAACCCGAAGGATCTCGACAAGGTCCTGCACACGCGGACCGGTGGCAACGTGATCATAAAACTCTCGCTCGACGATAACGGCGGGGCGCCGGTCAACGTGATTGTCAAGGAACTGCAGGTCGACAACATCAAAAGCATGATGAAGCACGTCGACTTCTGCCATATCGTGCTCGACAGAAAGATCCGGAGCATGGTTCCCTTCAAGGTCGTCGGCGAATCGCCCGGCGTGAAACTGGGCGGCATTCTCGAACATCTCCTTTGGAACCTCGAGGTAGAGAGCCTTCCGCTCGATATTCCGGGCGAGATCGAGCTCGACGTGAGCGATCTGGACATCGGCGATTCCCTGACGGTTTCCCAACTGACGGTTCCGGGGGAAGCGTCCATTATTACCGATGAAAATACAAAGGTCATTCATGTTGTTGCGCCGCGCGTGGAGGTTGAAGAGGAAGTCGAAGAGGTCGAGATCGAGGGCGAGGAGCCCGAGGTGATCAGCGGAGAGGGCGAAAAGGAACCGACAGAAGCCGAATCCGAAACCAAGCCGAAGGCGTCTGAAGGAAAACAGGAGCCGCAAGACAAACGGAAAGCCAAAAAGTGATGATCGTTGTCGGGCTTGGGAATCCCGGACGACAATATTCGCGGACAAGGCACAACATCGGGTTTATGGTTGTAGACAAGTTCGCTTCGATGCATGCTCTTTCGTTCTCTCGAAGGAAATTCAAGGCGAAGATAGCCACCGGCCGGATCGCGGGCGAGGACGTCATCCTGGCCAAGCCTCAGACGTTCATGAATTGCAGCGGCGAGTCCGTCGGGCCTCTTGTCCGCTACTATAAGCGCGAGCCTTCCGACCTGCTGGTGGTCTACGACGACGTGAACATCCCTTTCGGGACGATCCGACTCAGGCCGCACGGCGGCGCCGGCGGGCACAAAGGTATTAAATCGATCATAGCCCACCTCGGCGGCGATGCCTTTCCCCGGTTGCGGGTGGGCATCGGCAGGGGAGCGCCATTCGGCGACATGAGCGAATATGTGCTGGACAAATTCACCACCGCGGAGCGGGCCGAACTCGAAGGGATAATACAGAGGGCGTGCGACGCCGTCGAAGCGGCGCTCACCGGCCCCTTGGACAAAGCGATGAGCATGTTTAACTAAGGAGGGGGATATGAAAAAGACCTCCCGGAAAAAGGCGAACCAGCGCAGTCGCGTGATGGTCGAAGGCGTGGCGAAGGGTCCGCATCGGTCGCTGTTCAAAGCGATGGGACTTACCGACAAAGAGCTGGCGTCGCCGATGGTGGGCATAGCCTGCGCTTATAACGAGATTGTCCCGGGACACATACACCTCGATAAGATCGCCCAGGCCGTCAAGGACGGAGTCCGGATGGCCGGGGGCACACCGATAATGTTCGGGACGATCGGCGTATGCGACGGCATCGCGATGAACCACGAGGGCATGAAGTACTCGCTCGGCAGCCGCGAGGTGGTGGCCGACTCGGTTGAGATAATGGCTCGCGCTCACCCATTCGACGGCCTCGTACTCGTACCCAACTGCGACAAGATAGTCCCCGGCATGGTCATGGCCGCCGCCAGGCTTGATATTCCCGCCATCGTATGCAGCGGGGGGCCTATGTTGGCCGGCCGAATCAACGGCGAGCCGATCGACCTGAACACGATGTTCGCAGGCATACCTAAAGCCGACAGCGGGGAGATAGGCGAAGCGGTCTGGAAGGAAATGGAAAACTGCGCATGCCCGGGGGCGGGGGCGTGCTCCGGCATGTTCACCGCGAACACCATGAATTGTCTCTGCGAGGCGTTGGGCATCGCGCTGCCCGGCAATGGAACCGTTCCGGCCGTTTTTGCGGAGCGCTACCGCCTCGCCAAAGAAGCGGGAATGGCCGCGGTCGGCCTAATAAAGCGCGGTATCCGGCCGAGCGACATAATGACAAAGAAGGCGATAGAGAATGCGATTGCGCTCGACATGGCTTTCGGCGGGTCCTCGAACTCAGTGCTGCATCTGCTCGCGATCGCGCATGAGTTGGGCATAAAACTGCCGCTTCGGCTTTTCAATACGATATCGGAGCGAACGCCTCACATATGCAACATGGTTCCCGGCGGCCCGCATCATCTCGAGGACCTCTATTATGCGGGCGGAGTCGAGGCCATATTGAAGACACTGCTGAAAGGCGCCTTGATTGACGGAAGCCCGCTCACCGCATCGGGCAAGAGCCTTGCCGCGAGCATTCGCTCAGCGGGCGTGAAAGATCGCGGCGTGATCAGGCCGCTCAGCGATGCGTATCATGAAAGGGGAGGGCTTGCCGTTTTGTTCGGCAATCTCGCGCCCGAAGGCGGCATCGTGAAGCAATCCGCGGTCGCGTCCGAGATGCTCAGGCACAGCGGGCCGGCGCGCATATTCGAGAGCGAGGCCGACGCGGCCAAGGCAATAATCGGGCGCAAGATAAAGGCGGGCGAAGTGATCGTGATCCGCTACGAAGGCCCCAAGGGCGGCCCGGGCATGCAGGAAATGCTTACGCCCACTGCCGCCATCAAAGGGATCGGAATGGACAAGGACGTCGCGCTGATTACCGACGGCCGCTTCTCGGGAGCGACGACGGGCGCGTCGATCGGGCACGTCTCGCCCGAAGCCATGGCCGGCGGTCCGATAGCCGCGTTGCGCAACGGCGACACGATTGAAATAGACATTCCGGCGAAGCGGCTCGACGTCAAGCTGACCAAGGCGGAGATAAAAAAGCGCCTCAAGTCGTGGCGATCGCCCAAACCGAAGATCTCGACCGGATACATGGGGCGATATTCAAAACTGGTAACCTCGGGGAGCACCGGCGCGGTTTTTGAAGACTGAATACAAGGGAAAGGCAGGAATCGATTTCGCAATGGCAAAGATGAATGGCGCAAACATACTGGCTGAATCGCTGCTCAAGGAAAAAGTGGACGTCCTTTTCGGGATTCCCGGCGGCGTGGTGATTCCGGTATTCGACGCGCTATTTGACTCACCCATCAGGACGATCCTTACCCGCCACGAGCAAGGGGCCGCGCACGCCGCCGACGGCTACGCGCGCGCGACCGGCAAGGTGGGGGTGTGCCTCGTGACCTCGGGGCCGGGCGCGTGCAACATCGTCACGGGCTTGGCCACCGCCAATATGGATTCGATTCCGATGGTCGCCATTACCGGCCAGGTTCCCAGCCCCATGATAGGAAACGACGCTTTCCAGGAAGCCGATATAGTGGGCATCACGCGGCCGGTTACTAAGCACAACTTTCTGGTCAGGGATGTCAAGGACCTCGCCAGGATCATCAAAGAGGCGTTTCATATAGCCTCCACGGGGAAGCCCGGCCCGGTGCTGATCGATCTGCCCAAGGACGTCGCGGTTTCAGAAGCCGAGTTCAGTTATCCCGAAAAGGCGGAGATAAGGGGATACAAACCCGTTGTCGAAGGACACATGGGACAGATAAAGCG
>CBFDAY010000029.1:0-14770 GCA_965602895.1 uncultured bacterium | reverse complement strand
GTTTTTCCCCGATGGCAGGCACGTCGTCCTCGATATGGATGAAGTCGAGGAGTGTTTGGAGAAGGGGATTCTGAACGAAGAGGACATGCAATATATCGAGGAATCGAAGGAGGTTTCCGTCGCCGAGTTTGTGGCAGACGCGCAAAAGTTAAACGAACTGGCTGATGCGCTTGACATTTCGGTCCAACCTAAATAGAATATCCCCTCAGCAAGAGATTCCTTCCCCGTCTTTTTCTCAAAAGAGCGATATACCGGCGCGTCCGGCTCTTTATAGAGAGGAAGTTTTGAGCTATGCCGTCATCGGATTATCTTGATGTATTGCACACAATTATCGTGCAGACCGGCTTTCTAAGCCTGACATGGGGCCATGTCGTGATGTGGGCGATTGGCTTGGGTTTTTTATACCTCGCGGTCGCAAAGAAATACGAGCCACTGCTGCTCTTGCCTATCGGTTTCGGGATTTTCCTTGTCAATTTCCCGCTCACGCCGCTCATGGGGGTCAACCCGGATTCGGGGCACGAGCACCTGTTTCAGATTTTCCATCACTACGGAATCCAGTGGGAGGTCATTCCCTGCGTCATATTCCTCGGCCTTGGCGCTCTGACCGACTTCGGGCCGCTGATCGCGAACCCGAAGACGCTGCTCGTGGGGGCGGGCGCTCAACTCGGCGTGTTCATAACGTTCTGCGGGACGCTGATTTTTGGATTTACATTGAAAGAGGCGGCCTCGGTGGCGATAATCGGTGGCGCCGACGGCCCAACCACGATATATCTGACCAACGCGCTGGCCCCGCACCTCCTTGGGCCGAATGCGCTCGCGGCCTATTCGTATATGGCCATGGTGCCGATTATCCAGCCGCCCCTGATGCGGCTTTTCACGACGAAGGAAGAGCGCAAGATCATTATGCGACAGCTCAGGCCGGTCTCGCAGAAGGAGAAGCTGATCTTTCCGCTCATGGCGGCGGCGCTGATTGCGCTGATGATTCCCGCCATCATGCCGCTGATGGGCATGCTGATGCTCGGCAATTTCATGCGCGAGAGCGGCGTCGTCCGCAGGCTGAGCGACACCGCGCAGGGCTCGCTCATGAACGTCGTCACCATTTTCCTCGGCCTTTCGGTCGGCGCGACCATGGACGCCGCTACCTTTCTTACCAAAAAGCCGATCATCATCTTCTCCATTGGTCTCCTTGATTTTGCCGTGTGTACGATCGGCGGAATCCTCACCGTAAAAGTAATGAACTTTTTCCTCAAAGAGAAGCTGAATCCGCTGATTGGAGCGGCGGGAGTCAGCGCCGTTCCCATGGCCTCGCGTGTCGCGCAGATGGTCGGCCTTGAGGAGAACCCCAAAAATTATCTCCTCTTCCACGCGCTCGGGCCCAACCTCGCGGGCGTGATCGGCACCGCCGCCGCCGCGGGCCTCTTCATCGCCATGTTCGCGGGGTAATAATTACCCCTGCATGGTCTCGACTTTGAATTCCATTACAGAGGCGCCTTCAAACTGAGGGCATGAGAAGTATGGAATTGCTTCGGGAAAGTATTGCCAGCGGTCAGCCAATCGAATAGGCCTTCATCTTGCGCCAGAGGGTGGTGCGGCTCATGCCGAGCATTTTGGCCGCGCGGGTGCGGTTGCCCGAGGCGTCGGCCAGGGCTTGCTCGATCATGGAGCGCTCGAGTTTGGGCGAGGCTGGATTTCGGCCGCGTATAAAGTTCCTGGTAGCGGGAGCGGGGTCGGATTCCTCTACTCTCCGTATTTCGATGGGCAGTTCCGCAAGCTCGATTGTCTGACCCTGCGACAGGACCATGGCGTGTTCGAGCGCGTGTTCGAGTTCGCGAATATTGCCCGGCCATTCATAATTCAACAGGGCGCTCATCGCCTCCTCGCTCACTCCCCTGATTCTTTTGCGCATCGTCTCGTTGAGGCGGTCGATGAAATGATTAATAAGCAGCGGCAGGTCGTCCTTTCGCTGTCGCAGGGGTGGCAGGTAGATCGGGATCACCCGAAGGCGATAATAGAGGTCCGGGCGGAAATGGCCCTCCTCCACCAGTCTGGTCAGGTGGCGGCTTGTGGCGGCGACGATCCTGACGTCCACCTTTCGCGGAACTGTGTCGCCGACGCGCTCGAACTCTTTTTCCTGGAGCACCCTTAGCAGCTTGAGCTGGATGAACGGGCTGAAATCGCCCACCTCATCAAGGAAAATCGTGCCTCCGTGGGCGGCCTCGAACCTGCCGATTTTGTCGTATATCGCCCCGGTGAAGGCTCCCTTGACGTGCCCGAACAGCTCGCTCTCGAGCAGCGTCTCGGCGAGGGCGGAGCAATTGACCTTGATAAAGGATTCGTCCGAGCGGCGGCTGTGGTAGTGTATGGCGTGCGCAACGAGTTCTTTTCCCGTGCCGCTTTCTCCATGGATAAGCACCGTCGAGTCGCTGTCGGCAGTCAGGAGAATCCGGTCGTAGACTTGCTGCATCTCGTGGTTTTTGCCGATGATCCGGTCGAGCTTATACCTGCCCTTAAGTTTCTCTTTGAGACTGTAGATTTCGGTAACATCGGAAACGCTGATGACCGCGCCCGCCGGTTCGTCTTCGTAAAGACCTGATAGGATAGTGCTTGTGATGTTGATAGTCCTGAGGCTGCCGCCTCTTGTCGTTATCTCCAGCTCGTAGTCCTCGATGCGGCGGCCCTGGCGAATGGCCGAGATCACCTTCTCGGTCAATCGGGCCTCGTGCCTGGAGATAAGCACTTCGTGCAATTGCTTCTCCAGGGTCTCCTCTTCACGAAAGCCGGTTATCTTTTCGGCGGATTTGTTGAATTGCTGGATCTGTCCGGTGGTGTCGACGGTAATGATTCCGTCGTAGAGGCTGTCGAATATCGACCGCAGGTTTTCGGCGAACCTGAAGAAATATGGCGGAAAATCAGATGTTGATCTTGTTTTGAACATCCCAAATCCCCTCCACGAGGCATCTTCCGAATCATGATAGCACTCCCGCAGGCCGATTGCAAATCGGCTGTTCGCGCGTGGGCCGCAGAATCCACAGCATCTTCGCCGAAATTTCCGGCTGAGTGTCGGACTCGTCCCGATTTGATGATCAGCTTTATTTGTTTGCCCAAAACAATGCTATAATGTAATTTATTGAAAACCTGCGGCAAGGGGGGACACGGGATAAGCTACAAAAAGGGAGATACGTATGGCGAAAAATGAGAGGGTTATTGGAATTCTGACCGGCGGCGGGGATTGCCCCGGCATTAACGCTGTCATCCGCGCGGTGGCTAAGGCCGCAATCAAACATAGCGGCTGGCATGTGATAGGGTTTCGCGACGGCTATGCCGGACTCGTGCTGCGCAACTCGATCGAGCTTACGCACGATAGCGTTTCGGGGATATTGAACCTGGGAGGCACCATCCTTGGCACCTCGAACAAGGCCGACCCGTTCAAGTGGGTTGAGCAGCGCGACGACGGCGAACTCGTTTTTTCCGACAGGTCCAAAGAGGTGAAGGACTACTGTGAGGAGCTTGGGCTTTCCGCGCTCGTGTGCATCGGCGGCGACGGCACGCTCAACATCGCCAAGAGGCTTTCGGAGATGGGCATACCGATTGTAGGCATTCCCAAGACAATCGACAACGACCTTTCCGGCACCGACATCACTTTCGGCTTCGACTCCGCCGTGGCCACCGCAACAAATGCGATCGACAAGCTTCACACGACCGCCGAGTCGCATCATAGAGTTATGGTTGTGGAGGTTATGGGACGCTATGCCGGCTGGCTGGCGCTCGCATCCGGCATTGCCGGAGGCGGCGACATCATCATAATTCCAGAGATTCCCTTTGAAATCGAGAAAGTATGCAAGGCCGTCCTTGACCGCGCCGAAAGAGGGAAACTATTCAGCATAGTCGTCGTTGCCGAGGGCGCCAAACCTGTTGGAGGCGAAAGGGTAATACAGCAAATGGTTCCGGACAGCCCCGACCCCATACGGCTCGGCGGCATCGGGAAGCTCGTCGGAAATCAGATCGAGCTGGCGGTTGGGTTCGAAACACGGGTGACCGTACTCGGGCACGTGCAAAGAGGGGGGTCTCCAACCGCTTTCGACAGGATACTTGCCACCAAGTACGGCGTGGGCGCTATCGAGCTTATCGCGGGGGAAAAATTCGGCGATATGGTCTGCCTGGTCGGAAACGAGATAAAGTCGGTTTCAATAGATGTGGCGGTCGGAAAACTCAAACTCGTGCCTGCCGACTCCGACCTGATAGAGGTTGCACGCAGCCTGGGCACGGCCTTTGGCGATTGAAAAGAGCCCGCCTCGATGGATTTTCCGGTAGCGCGGCCCCGGATAGCCGGCTGACCGGGCGCGCTTGATAATGCAAGAATGCTGTGATAATATTAGTGGAGAGAGCTCGCCCGCGAGCGTTTTCGCGGCGGAGCATTCGCTTTAAGTTGTCGGAATGTGTGGAATTGTATTGATAGGGGAATCTGCAGATGAGCGTAAGACAATTTGGGGTTTTGACCGGTGGCGGCGATGCTCCGGGCCTGAACGCCGTAATTCGCGCCATAGTGGTTACCGCATACAATTACGGTATGGAGGTGATCGGCATCCGGCGAGGATGGGCCGGACTGCTCGACGGGGGCGAGGCGTCGCCCGTCACGCTGGAGGATGTGAACGATATCCATCGCACGGGCGGCACGATCCTGGGAAGTTCCAGGACCAATCCGGCCAAGTATCCCGACGGGATGGAGCAGGTGCGCAAGAATCTTGAAAGGCATCGCTGCGATGCGCTCATTGCCATTGGAGGCGACGATACACTCGGAGTCGCCCAAAAGCTTTACGAAGGCGGCATGAAGATCGTCGGAGTTCCGAAGACCATCGACAACGACCTTTCCGCCACCGATTATACCTTCGGCTTTGATACCGCGATAAACATCGCCACCGAGGCGCTCGATCGCTTGCACACGACGGCAAAATCACACGACCGTGTGATTGTGGTCGAGATAATGGGGCGATACTCGGGATGGCTCACGTTCAATTCCGGAATGTCCGGCGGAGCGCATATCATCCTCTTGCCCGAGGAGAAGTTCGACGTCGATGAGGTTTGCGAAGTGGTGAAGCAGCGACGCGAGGACGGACACAACTACACGATCATAGCCGTCTCCGAGGGCGCGACACCCTCGGATACGCGAGAATTCATCACGCAGGACGACAAAGTAGACGCGTTCGGCCATGTCAAGCTCGGCGGTATAGCCAAGCGCCTCGCCAAGGTGATTGAGGACAAGACGGGGCAGGAAAGCCGTTCGGTCGTGCTCGGGCACGTGCAAAGAGGCGGCGCCCCATCCGCTTTTGACAGGGTGACCGGCACGCGCCTGGGCATAAAGGCGGCCAATCTCGTCGTCGAAGGTAAATTCGGACAAATGGTGTCATTGCGTGGGACCGAAATTGTAGATGTTCCCATAATCGAGGCCGTTGGCAAAATCAAAGTCGTCGATAAGACGCGTCTCGATGAGGTTAAGATGTTTATGGGGAGATAAAGCTTCCTTTCTTGGAAGCTTGACGCGCATAGGCTTTTCTCCGGGGGGAAGCAAGGGGTTTTATCCCTGTGCTTCCCCCTAATCTTGTTGGGAGGATTCCAATGATATTTATCTCCGGAGGTAGCGGATTCATAGGAAGTCATTCAGTGAAAAGGCTGGTTGCGGCCGGCCACAAGCTGCGCCTCCTGACCTGCCGGGGGCAGGGCCTGGCGACCGGCTTTCCAGAAGATCGGGTCGAATACATCCCCGGCGGTATCACCCGCTCCAGGTCTCTTGAAGAGAAAATGGAGGGCTGCGACATTGCCATAAATTTTGTCGGCATAATTGCCGAGGTCCGCGGCGCCACGTTCGAGCGGGTGCACGTTGACGGAGTCGCCAACCTCCTGGAGGAGGCAAAAAGGGCGGGAGTGAAGCGGTTCATCCACATCAGCGCGTTGGGAACGTCGGAAAGCCCCGCGAGTGAGTATTTCAGAACCAAGTGGGAGGCCGAGCAGCTAATCAAGGCGAGCGGAATACCCTGCGTGATTCTCAGGCCGTCGCTCGTGTTTGGGCCTGAGGACAAGTTTTTCAACATGCTCAAGCCGATGATCTATTCGCCGATCATTCCTGTTGTCGGCACGGGCCAAACGAAGTTTCAGCCGATATGGGTCGAGGACATCGCCTCTTGCGTCGTCAGGTCGGTCGAGGATGAGAAGCCGTTAAACGGAGTGTGGGAAATCGCGGGGCCGCAACAGTATACCTTCGATGATCTGCTCGATCAGATGGCCGGCGCGCTTAATATTTCGCCGCGACTGAAAGTGCACATACCGGCGGAATGCATCAGGCCATTCGCCGCGCTGGCGGAGGCGCTGCTGCCGAAGCCTCCTGTTACTACCGACCAGTTGAAAATGCTCTCAGTCGATAATACAACCGACTCCAACGCGATCACGGAAGTCTTCGGCGTCAAGCCGCGCTCGTTCCGGAGGACCGTTGAAGAATATTGGAGGCGGTAAGACCGGCGCAGATCTTTTCCGATGAAACTCATCAGAGAAAGTCGGTCCTTTGCTCGGCGATAGGCCGTGCTATTATCAGCCTCCCTCGAACATCCAACCTTCGTTGGCCTGGTACCAGTTGGCGGTGTCGTTAAGATAATCGAAGGTGTGCTGAAGCAGCTCGAGGTGATGCTTTTCCATCTGGCTGAGATGCTTGAACACCTCCTTTTCCGCCTCTCCCACAGCCTTCTCTTGGGCCTCTTTGTAAAGGCTGTAGCCGCGCTTTTCGAAATCGATTGCGATCTTCATCGCTTCGGTGTCGCTGGAATCGGCCTCGGTTCGCTGTCGCGCCTCTTCGCCCGCGAGCTGGAAAATGGTCTTGAATCGCTGCCGAACGGGCTCGTCTTTGCTTTTTTCGACGATCTGCCTTATCTCAATGGCATCCGAAGTGCCGTAAATCTTTTGCAGAAGCTCGATATGATCACCCTCATCTTCGGCCAGTCCCTCGAATGTTTTCTTGCCGAAAGAGTCATTCGACTTCTCCGCGAACTCGCGGTACATTTTCAGCCCGTCTTGCTCTAGTTGTATTGCGAACTTTACGATGTCTTCCATTTTTTTCGGAACTTCAGTCATCTGGCCTCCCTCCTTTTATTCAGCCTCCCTGTTTGCCGGACTTTTTGGATTTCCCTATTATACCCTTTTCCCGTGGGCCGTCGGATAGGGGGTTGGTGATCCTGTCAAACTCCGCCTCCGACAGGATGCCTCTTCGCAGCGCGATGCCTTTTATCGACTCGCCCGACCTGAGCGCCTCGTGGACGATCTCGGCCGCTTTCAGGTATCCGATGTAAGGGCTCAGCGCGGTCGCAAGCCCGAGACTGCGCTCGAAGTACTCCGTGCAGCGCTCCTTGTTTGCGACGATTCCCTCGATACATTTTGCGGTGAAATCCGGAAGATAATTTGCCAATATCCGGATCGACTGCAGCAGGTTCAGGGCCATCAACGGCATCATGACGTTCAGATCGAACTGCCCCGCCTGAACTGCAAGCGCCGTGGCGAGGTCGTTCCCGACAACCTGGAAGGCAACCATATCGAGGCATTCGGCCATCACGGGGTTGACCTTACCGGGCATAATCGACGAGCCGGGCTGCACGGCGGGCAGCTGGATCTCGAAGAGGCCGGTCGTCGGGCCGGAGCTGAGCAGCCTGAGGTCGTTGGCGATTCTTATGAGTTCGAGGGCAATATCTCTGAGCGCTCCCGAAAGCGACGCGATCCGATAGTTGCATTGAACCGCAAAGATGCGGTTTTTCGCCGGCTTGAGCTTAAGGCCGGAGACTCTGGCGAGGTGTTTCGCCACCGCCTGCGGGAACCCTGGCGACGCGTTCAGCCCTGTGCCGACCGCCGTGCCTCCAAGCGCGATCTCGCGCAGCAGCCCGGATCGGCGGACTATTTCCTTTCGCCCCGTCTCGACGGCCATGGCCATCGCCTCGAATTCCTGCCCAAGCGTTATCGGCACGGCGTCCTGCAGATGAGTCCGGCCCGACTTCACGATTCGCTTGAACCGGTTTCCCTTGGCGCGCAACGCCCCGGCCATTGCGCGCAGGGCGTCATCCAGCGCGGGAAGCTCGAGCAGCGCCGCCACGTTCATAGCGGTGGGAAAGGTGTCGTTTGTCGATTGCGCCATGTTCACGTGGTCGTTGGGGCTCATGTACTCGTAGTCGCCCCGGTTCCTGCCGAGACGTTCGAGCGCAAGATTCGCGAGCACCTCGTTGACGTTCATATTGTACGATGTGCCCGCGCCCGCCTGGAACGCATCGAGCCGGAACTGGTCGCGATGCTCGCCCGTGAGTATCCGGTCGCACGCCCACGCTATGGCCCCGGCGCGGCGGCGGTCGAGCGCGCCCATCTCCTTATTTGCAAGCGCGGCCGCCTTTTTGATCATGACATACGCGCGCAGAAGCGATTCGGGATGGGACATGCCGCTCGCGCGGAAGTTCTCCAGAGCGCGCAGAGTCTGGATCCCGTAGTAGGCGTCGGCGGGAACATTGCGTTCGCCGAGCGAGTCCCTCTCGATCCTGGAAGCGCGCGTCCTATTGCGTTTTGATTTGCCAGTCGATGTCATAGGTCTGCTTGCATTGGGGGCACATCAAAATAATGGAAAACGATTTCGGTTTGCCGGTTTTCTTGAAGGTGACATGAAAGCCACCTTCGTACCCGCAGGATTCGCACGCATAGAAGCGCTTTCCCACCTCTTTGTGGACCGGCGCATTTGACATGTGCCCCACCCCTTGGCGAAGGCGATACGTATTGCGGCGTACCGCGCTATGGTTTCAAATAACTGTTGCGCGCGAACTCTATTCGGCCGCTTCTTCAAAATCCTCTTTGCCGACGCCGCAGACCGGACACACCCAGTCGTCGGGAAGGTCTTCAAATGCCGTTCCCGGGGCGACACCGTTATCGGGATCGCCGGCGGCCGGATCGTAAAGATAGCCACAAACAGTGCATTCGTACTTTTTCATATAATGTCTCCATCCTTTCCTGTTTCGCTACCGGTTTCCAAAGTATAACAACAATTCCTCGATATTGCGCCATTTCGCATAATCCGGCGGATTTACCATATCGTTGCAATGGACCCGGGTTTCTATGGGCCTGTCCTCCTTGAGAAAAGCCTGCAACTCGCCACGAACAAGGCGGCGAAACCGGCCGTCACAACGGGAAAGACCCATTTCCCGGTCAGCTTGTCGGGACTGAACGACGGCACGACCAGTATATACTTTTCAATCATCAGTCCGATGACGACGCTTGCCGAGGCCAGGAGCTGCAGGGCTCGCAGCAGCTTGGCGCGGCGCGGCATCAACAAGGCGAAGGGAATTACGAAGGCGAGCGCGATTGCGACCATCGTGACGGGCGCCCACGGCATCTGATAGAAACGCAGGTAAACGAAATGTGTTTCCTCGGGCATGTCACCGTACCAAATGACTATGTATTGGCTCCATAGGAGCGATATCCAGAACGGCGATATGCCGAACATCAGCTTGGCGAGGTTGCCGCGGTCCTCGCGGGGCGCCTCCGGTCTCATACAGCCGACCAGAACCAGTCCGGCTATGCCAAGATAGAAGGCGCTGACCGCAAAATGCGCCCCCAACAGCGTGCTGTGCCAGTGCGGCTGCAAGGACATTATCAGGTCGAATGCCAGATAGCTGTATACGATCATGAACGCCATCACGAGCGCCACACTCCATGGGGACGCGCCGTCTTGCGACGATGGCTTCGGCGCGTCGATACGGTGATGCTTGACCGAGGGCTTTGCCAGGGACATCCAGCTCAGCCATGCCATCAAGGCCAGTCCGAGCAGGCCTCGCGCAGTCATGAACGGCACGTTCAGATATGCGGCCTTTTCCGGGATCGGTTCGTCGATCCACGGAAAGATATGGTTCCCCCCCAGCATGAGCACCGCAAACAGCACGACGCATACGGGCAAAAAACCGGCGAACGACCGCGCGAGCTGAGCATAGTATTCCCGCCACCACGCTCCCGTGATGTTCAGCGTCGCGGCAAGCACCACCGCCCCTTGGGCCATCCCGGCCCAGAAGAGGAAGTTGACCAGATAGGCCTGCCAGAATAAATCGCCGAAGTCATTCATTTCTTAGTCGGCTCCAAGCAAAACCGATTTCCGTCCGGGTGTCTGCACATCGCTCGCGCCTGCATCGCGCAAAATGGTCTCGATTGATGCGCGCTCGCCGGGATCGCACTCGATAACAAGAGCATAATAGCTCTGCGAGCATCCATCGTGGTAGAAGTCCTTGCCTATCTGTGGCAGCCTCGCGTTGAGAAACAGACCGGCAAGGGTCGCAAGCGCGCCAAAAAGGACCGTCATCTCGAAAGAAATGATGACGAACGCCGGCAGCGATACGATGGGCTTGCCGCCGACGAGGATCGGCCACTGTATGACCGTCATAATCTGAAACGCCATCCCGAGAACGGCGCCCGCAATGCAGCCCAGAAGCGTGAACCAGCGCACATTGCTCGGGCGATGGGGCAACAACTCTTCCAGCTCGGGCACGGGCGTCGGGCTTAAGGCTTCGAGTTCCTCGTGGCCTTTATCGACCATCGCCCTGACGGCATCGGTCAGACCGTGTGAATCCTCGAACACGGCCAGCAGCGTCTCGCGCTCGTCAGCCATGGCTTTTATCTCCCTGCTTCTTCACGCCGAGCCCTTTCATCTCGCTCATGGCCACTACGGGCAGTATCTTCGAGAAAACCGCCATCATGAAGAAGAACAGCCCGAAACTGCCCAGCGTGATTCCGACCTCGTATATCGTAGGAGAGTATGTGCCCCAGGTGTAAGGATCGAAATCGTGCGAAAGACTTGTCACGATAATGACGAATCGCTCCAGCCACATGCCCACGAGAACGCATACGGCGACGGCGTAGCCATAGAACAGGTTTGATCGCAGCCGCGCGCTCAAGAGTGTGAGTGGAAGAACTGAATTGAATGTGAACATCAACCAGAACAGGGGTCCATACATGCCGAACGCCCTGTTGTAGAAGCTGGATTGCTCGAACGTGTTGCCGGAGTACCACGCTATGAAGAACTCCGCGAAATAGGAGTACGTCACTATCAGGCTCATGAATACCAGCATCTTGCAGAGCATGCCGAAGTGTCGAGGCGTGACAAGCTCTTGGAGTCCGAAGAACCTGCGCATCGGCAGCAATATCACGATTATCATCGCGCATCCCGAGAATATCGCTCCCGCGACGAAGTACGGCGCGAAGATCGTGCTGTGCCAACCCGGAATCAGGGAGACCGCGAAGTCCCAGCTCACGACACTGTGGACCGAGATCACCAGCGGCGTCGCCAGCGCCGCAAGCAACAGATACGCCATCTCATGATGCCGCCACTGCGTGTGCGTGCCGCGCCAGCCGAGCGCCGGGAGCGCGTAGATTTTCCTGAGGATACCTTTCGACCGGTCGCGGACGGTGGCCAGATCCGGAATCAGTCCCACGTAGAAGAACATCGCGCTGACCAGCATGTACGTTGTGATCGCGAACACGTCCCAAATCAAAGGGCTGCGGAAGTTGATCCATAGCCCGCGTGAGTTGGGGTAGGGGAGCATGTAGTGGACCAGCCAGACCCTCCCGAGGTGGATCAGCGGGAACAGCCCGGCCGTATTGATGGCAAACAGCGTCATGGCTTCGGCGGTGCGGTTGATGCTCGTCCGCCATCTTGCCCGGAAAAGAAAAAGTATGGCCGATATCAATGTGCCGGAATGCGCGATGCCGACCCAGAAGACGAAGTTGGTTATGTAGACCCCCCAATGCACCGGGTTGTTAATGCCCGCCACTCCGATCGCGACGCGAATCTGGTGCAGGTAGCACAAACCACCGATGCCGATGCAAACCAGTGTCGCGGCGACGAACGCGGCGTATCCCTTGCTCGGACGCAGCATCCCGTCCAGCACGGTGTTCTCGATCCGCCCGAAATCGGTGGCGGGTTTTTCGTGCTCAGGCAAACTCACAGGCTCTCCACCGGTTTTGAATCGCCGTGATAAACGCGCTTTAAGTAAACGATAGACGGCTGTGTGTTCAGCTTTGAAAAAATCGTGTAACCTCTCGGATCGTTGAACAACTTCGAAACCATGGCGGCTGGGTCGTTCAGATCGCCGAAATGGATCGCATGCGTCGGACAGCTCTGGGCGCAGGCGGGGATGATCTCGCCGTCGCGCAGTGGGCGTCCTTCATCCTTCGCCGTCTCCTTTTGCTCGCGTATCCGCTGGACGCAGAACGTGCACTTTTCCATTATGCCGCGCGTCCTCATTGAAATGTCCGGATTCAGCTGCTTGTCCAGGGGAGGCTCGATTTTGTATGTATACCAGTTGAAGCGACGGACCTTATACGGGCAGTTGTTGGCGCAGTACCGCGTTCCGACACATCGGTTGTAGACCTGGATGTTCAAGCCCTCGCTGCTGTGCACGCTGGCGTAGACCGGGCAGACGGTCTCGCACGGCGCGTGCTCGCATTGCTGGCACAGCATCGGCAGGAAGACTATTCGGCCGTGGTCGAGGAACCTTTCTATGCGGAGCCACGAAAGCTCGCGCCCGAGGAGACACTGTTCCCTGCCCACGACGGGCACGTTGTTCTCGGCATGACAGGCTGTCACGCATGCGCCGCAACCGATGCACGCCGCAAGGTCGATCACCATCGCCCAATCGTGGATAGGATGTTCGTGTTTCGGGTATAGATCATATTTGTGTGGGTCCGGCCCCGCATATTGCTCCTCGGCCTCTCTACCGATCTCGCCCGCTGCGATTGCGCGGGCGATACCTCGCTTGTCCTGGAGGTCGTAACCCTGCGTGCGCGCGATACGCGCTTTTTCCACGATCCCCTTGAAGGTCACGGGGGCGCCGGTCCATGAGAGCGCCCCGGAAATCTCATCGATCTCGCCGGAGAGCCGATGCAGCGCATGGCTGTCGGCGGCGTAGTGATATGCGAGATGCTCCTCGCTTGGTGAGCCCACAGGGGCCGCGACGATTGAGTCGTGGATTCCCGGTTGCACATAAATGGACGCCTTGATCGTCTTGTGACCGCATTCCAGTTGGATAACATTTCCGGAACGGCACTTCCATTTCTTTGCTGTGCCGGGAGAGACGAGCAGCGGCGTGTCCCAGACAATCGTTGTAATTGGGTCCGGCAATTCGTGCAGCCATGGCCTGCCGGTGGGGCGGCCGTCGCCGTAGCGAACGCTTGTCACGGGCAGCAGCGTCATGCCCTGCTGCTCGCGGGACGCGCGACTAACACCGGCTAGCGCCTTGGCGGCGTTTGCATTCAAGCTTACCTTTCGAGTGATGGGCTCGGACCAATATCCTCCACTTGAGAGAATCTTCTGCCAGAAATCCTCAGATCCGTATGAGACAGGCGCTTGCCGGCGAATCCGCTCCCATTGATCGCGGAGTGATCGCTCATAATCCTCCGTTGGCTCGTCGGACCCGCCGGCCCAGGCGGCAAGGATGTCGATCAAGATCTGTCCCGGATGCCGCGAGTCGCACCAAGGCTCGATCGCCGGCTGCTGCAGGCAATGGAGTCCACTGCGCGGTTCGAGCAGGTCCCATTGCTCCAGCCAGTGGTGGGCGGGCAAGACGTAATCGAACGATTCGCTCGATGCATCTTTCACGGAAGCCAGTTGAACCTTGAGGGGCACGCCTTTTATCGCGGCGCTCAACCGTTCGTGCAGCGGGAACGCGAACTCAAGATTGGTATCGCAGACAACCAGGGCGCCGATGCATCCGGCTTCCATGTCCTCAACAAGATCAAGCAATTGAGAATGCGAGCCGAGAGGGGCGTTTTCAACGCGGTCGAATGTGATTGTCGTACCGTAGCTTCCGGCAATGATATTGATGAGGTTGACCGCTATTTGCAAGGCGGTCGCATTGGGGCCGCGCCCCGATGGTCCGCCGGCGACGACAAGGCTCGGCGTATGCGTTTTCAGGCGGCGGGCTACGCCTTTTATGGCTTCATTCGATAGCCCGCTCGCTTTGGCCGCGCGCTCAACGCTGAACGGCTCGAGCGCGCGTCGCCATTGTTTCAACTGCTTCGGCGGCAGCGCCCCATCCGAAAGCATTAATGACGCGATAGCAAGCGCAAGCAGCGTCTCGGCGCCGGGCGGCACCGAATACCTGTCGTCCGCGTTGGCGCCTGTCAGCGACAGGTGCGATTCGAATTGGATGAGCCGACTGATCGCGTCGTTTAATCGGCGTGACTCAGCGAATCCATGCGCGTTGCCGACGGGCGATATCCATGTTTCAAATAGATCGGCGCCAAACGAGACAATGGTGCGCGCCGAGGCAAAGTCGTATGTCGGGACCGCATCGATTCCGAAGCAGAGCTTGTTTGCGTCCGATACGGATACGTAATCCAGTGGCTCATGTATCAAAAAGCCTGAGCGCGCAAGATCGCCGGTGTTCCGCTGGAGCATCTCCAGCATGCCGCCGGTGACCTGCCCTGTGACGACGACCAGTTTTTTTCGTTGGCTGTTTGCGGTTTCCCGAAGCCGTGCCGTGAGTGTTTTGCCGATGTCCTCCCAGCTTGCGGGTTCGAGACCGTCGGCCTCCTGCCTGAGCGGCGTGCGGATTCTGGCGGGGCTGACCGTGTTGGGAGACGGAAGCCCGATCTTCCTGCTGGACCTGAATCACCTTGCTTGATTTCGAGGAGCGGGTCGTGGAAGAACTCAATCGGATGCGCGAGCTCGCCAGTATCGGAGCGGCTCACGCAGCCACTGCCTTCGCTCAGCTCG
>CBFDAY010000028.1:0-14801 GCA_965602895.1 uncultured bacterium | reverse complement strand
CCAAACACCCCCATATGGTCGACCTGATGAGTTTTGCTTGCAAAATGAAAGAATGCATGATAGAATTACGCGCGCGATAAAGGGAGCATTCAATGAGCGGCCTCATCCATATATTATTCTCATATCCCAACTATCTGCATTTTCATTCGAAGGAGGGCACATTCCGGGCGCGACCCATATCTTGATCGCATGATCTGAACATATTCCCCCGAGTGCTGGTTTTTATTATGCATGGCGACGCTTCTGTCGGTAGCCTTGACTTAAGGGGGGGACGAGATATGGGGAAGAAGCGGATCTTGGTTGCCGATGACGATCCGGATGTTCTGGAGGTAATCAAGGCAGTCTTGGAGCATGAGGGCCATCGCGTCCGTGTGGCCCGCGATGGCGAGCAGGCGTTCAAACTTCTTCGCAAGAATGCCTTCGATGCCGCCATTCTGGATGTAGACATGCCCAAAGCGTCCGGGATCAAAGTGCTCCGACTCATGCGCCGGTCTTCAAGGCTCAAGGATATTCCGGTGATGCTGATCACCGGGAACCTGCTGAAAGCCAAAGAGCTTCAGCAGAACGGCGCGGCTGATCTGGCCAATGACTACCTGACCAAGCCGTTCAACACCCGTGACCTGATAAAACGGGTCAGAACGCTCGTTGATTCCGATTTATCTAAAGCCGAGCGGTCGGCGCTACAGAAACGCTCCCAGCCAAGCCGGATTTAGCGGATAGTGTGTCCAGGCGTTTGTGGGGCTCTTTTGCGCGAGCCGATCGATTAGGTGGTTCCCGGCGCCCAAAAAACTGAGTAAAGTTCATTCCCCGGATCATTGTCATTTCCCCATGTTTTCAAGTCAATTCGGAGAGGGCGTTTCATCCGAAAATGTCTTCAACCGACCAAAACGAATGGCCCGAGCGTATGTTGTGCGCCAAGTGCGGCGTTTTGCTCGGGGAAGATTATGTGGAGAGTTCTATCGGCCTGCGCTTTTGCGCCGAGTGCTACGGCGGAACGATCCGGGAGAAGGAACGCGAGCGCAGCGCCGAAATCTATCTCAAAGGGCGCTGCTCGAAATGCGGCGGATCGCTGATTAACGGATATCGCTTGAGCGATCTCGGCGTCTTATATTGTATTTCCTGCCACGAGCACCTGCCGCGGGCGTGAGACACCCCCGCACGGGAGAGTTCGCCGCCCCTCCGAATAGCCCGTTGACCTTGCCGGATCGTGCTCTCGGACGGACGAGAACAGATAACGTTGCCAATTTCAAGCGCCTTCATTATACTATTGAGATGAACCGGGCCAAGCTCTCGCGTCGCGGGAGCTTTCCCTGTCGGAAGAGGCAAAAATGGCAAAGAGCGTGGTCGATGCCCCCTCGATACGGGGCAAATACAAAACGATAGAGCACACCGCCGACATCGGCATTCGCGTCGAAGCCGCAAGCGCAGAGGAATTATTTGCCCGGAGCGCCTGCGCGATGTTCGACCTGATGGTAAACCTCTCCCAGGTTCGGCCTGCCCAAAAGGCCCAGGTGAGCCTGGAGGCCGACTCCTTTGAGGATCTGATGATCGCGTGGCTCAACGAGCTTCTGTTCAGGGCCGACGTCAGCGGCATGTTCTTTTGCAAGTTCGAAGTCGAGTCCGTCACCGAGGGCTCGCTCGAGGCTTCGGTGTGGGGCGAGCCGTACACAGACGCCAGGCACTCGATCGATCAGAGCGTAAAGGCGGCCACATACCATGAGCTTGAGATTTCACATTCCGACGACGGCTGGTCGGCCACGATAATCTTTGACGTTTAGACAAACGGGAAAGCGACATGGACGGCGCTTCCATGAAAAAAGTCGGCGGGCACCTTTATGAAATAGACAAAACGGGCCGGATGCGCGTTCCCGCAAGGATCTATGCGGATGATGAGTTGATGAAACACATCATGAAAGACAAGAGCATAGAGCAGGTGACGAACGTGGCGACGCTCCCCGGCATAGTCGGATATTCGCTTGCGATGCCCGACATCCATTGGGGTTACGGATTTCCAATAGGCGGCGTGGCTGCGACCGATCCCGCGCAGGGCGGCGTCATATCGCCCGGCGGGGTTGGATACGACATAAACTGCGGCGTTCGGCTGATAAGGACAAACCTGTCGATTCAGGACGTGCGCCCCAGGCTTCGCGATCTCGTCGGCGCGCTGTTTCACGCGATACCCACCGGCGTCGGCGCAAAGGGCGCCATAAAAAAGATAAGCGTCTCGGAGCAGAGAAAGCTTCTCGTCGACGGGTCGGGATGGGCCGTTAAGAACGGATACGGCGAGCCCGGCGCCATCGAGCGTACCGAGGAAAACGGTTGTCTTGCAGGAGCGGACCCCGATATGGTGAGCGACCATGCGATGGAACGCGGCCTCGCCCAGGTGGGCACGCTCGGCTCGGGCAACCATTTCCTCGAAATCGGCATGGTGGACGAGATTTTCCACCCGCAAGCCGCGACCGCGTTCGGTCTGGAGGAAGGAACGGTAACCGTGATGATACACTGCGGCTCGCGGGGGCTGGGCCACCAGGTCTGCGACGACTATCTCAAGGTGATGCATCGCGCCGCGGAGAAATACCGGATCGAACTGCCCGATCGACAACTGGCCTGCGCGCCCGCCGAATCCGAAGAGGGCCGAAGCTACGCAGCCGCCATGGCGGCCGCCGCCAACTATGCCTGGGCAAACCGGCAAGTGATTATGCATTTTGCGCGAAGGGCGTTCGAGCGCGTCCTGGAAATGGGGCCGCGCGAGCTTGGCATGCGGCTGATATACGACGTCTGCCACAACATCGCAAAATTCGAAAAGCATTCCGTCAACGGCAGGGATCTGATGCTCTGTGTGCACCGCAAGGGCGCCACCAGGGCGTTCCCGCCCAAGCATCCGGAGATCCCGGCCGAATACCGGCATATCGGTCAGCCGGTGCTTATACCGGGCGATATGGGGAGAGAGTCGTACCTTTGTATGGGCGCCGAACCCGCGATGGAGCAAACGTTCGGCTCGACGTGCCACGGCGCGGGCAGGCTGATGAGCCGCAAGAAGGCCAAGAAGATCGCCAAAGGTCGCTCGATCGTGCGCGAGCTTGAGGATAAGAACATTATCGTCATGGCGCACAGCAGGGGCACGTTGTCCGAAGAGATGTCCGAGGCGTACAAGGATGTCAATCGGGTGGTCAACGTGATGCACGAGGCCGGCATCAGCCTCCGCGTGGCGAGGCTGAAGCCCGTCGGCGTCATCAAGGGCTGATGTTTACCGAGTATCGCGACGCTTGCGCATTGCGGAGGTGGTCGGGATGAGGAAAATCGAACGCTACTCTTTCGGTTCGATCAGCATTGACGGCCGCAGGTATGACAAGGACCTCATCATCTACCCCGAAGTGATACAAACCGGTTGGTGGCGCAAAGAGGGCCACAGGCTGCGCCTGGAAGATATCCGAGGAGTACTCGAGGACCCTCCCGAGGTCCTCGTGGTTGGATGCGGCGAATCGGGGAGAATGACCGTGGATCCCGAGGTCGCCACGGCGCTCGAGAGGCTGAGTGTGGAACTGGTGGCCGAGCCCACGAAATCGGCGTGCAAAAAGTTCAACGAGTTGTCGCGTGAGGGAAGGCGCGTAGTGGCTGCGCTGCACCTGACCTGTTGATTTGCGCAAGATTGCGCCGCGCAGGACATCCACGCGTCTTCGTTAAGTGTCGATCGCGTCCGAGAAAGAGGGAGGTGCTGTCATGAAGGTTGAGGTTGGGAACGGCGTCATCGAGATCATTCAGGCCGACATAACGTCGCTCGACGTCGATGCGATTGTCAATGCGGCCAACAACCACCTCATCCTGGGCTCGGGTGTCGCCGGGGCCATAAGGACCAAGGGCGGGCCGAGCATCCAGGACGAATGCAACCGGATCGGCTCCATCAATGTCGGTGAAGCCGCGATAACGGGCGCCGGCAGGCTCCCATCCAGATTCGTTATCCATGCCGCAAGCATGGGCGACGAGCCCGTCTCGGAGCGCTCGCTGCGCGATTCGGTCCGCAACAGCCTCATCAAGGGAGAGGACGCAGGAATCAAATCCATAGCTTTTCCCGCCATCGGAACGGGTGTGGGCGGATTCTCCATCAAGCAATGCGCCGACATAATGATCGACCTTGCCGAACAGCACCTGACCGAAGAGGGCTGCGGCATTGACCACATTATCTTTGCGTTGTTCGGAGAATCCGATAAGAAGACTTTCGAGGAAGCGCTGTCCTTAAGATCAGGGTGAAGTTGCCCATTCCATCCCATACATACTCCGCTCCTTCTCCGGCCGGCGCCACAAAGGAGCGGCCTCATTTTGCGCTCGCCGCGCTGACAATGTTTCTCCTGATCGCAGGAATTATATCGCCTCCCGATTCTGCCGTTGCCGCCCCGCCCGCGCGAAAGATTGAATTCCACCTGTGGCACGCATGGACGGCGGAAAGACGGGAAATCCTAAACTCGATCGTAAAGGAATTCAATTGCCAAAATGAAGATATAAAGGTTGTCGCCGAGCCGTTCGGGCCGTCAGGCGGCAGCGTGGCCGAGCGGATCATGCTGGGCGGGGCCGATGGCGTGCTCCCCGGGCTTGCGCTGATCGAACGCGAATCGATTCCGTTGCTTGCCGATGCGAGCCTGATTCGCCCCATCGACAAGCTTGCCTGTCCCGCTGAAGAGGCCCAAGGCAGGCTTTGCCCTGAAAACCTGTTGGATTCCGCTCTCACCTATGCGGCTTACGAGGGCAGGCTTTACGGGATTCCCGCCTACCTGAATCCTTTCGTGCTCATCTTCAACCCCGATGCTCTCTGTGGCATGGACGGAATATCCGGGCCGCCGAACGATTGGCAGACACTTTTCACCGTTGCCGAGGCGCTCGACAAGGAGGCCGGGACCGGCTCCCGGCGGTGGACGCTCGGTATTCGGTCGATGGCGCCGCTTTTCCACATTTTCTGTCTCCAGAGGGGGATTGATCTCTGTGGCGCCGGGAGTGACGGCAGGCAAGCCTCGGCACTCAGGGAGGTCCTAGATTTCCTTCATGCGCTCAGGCGGGAGCGCTCGCTCTTGCCGCCGAGGCGAAAATTTTGGGATCCGCATTTTGCGGGCGTCGCCGACGGGAAAACACTTTTTCAAATTGATAGCGCGACAATGCTCTCTTACTTGAGGAAAGAGAGCCCGGCCCCGCTTGCGGCCGCGACCGTGCCCTCCGACGCCCTGACCGCTCGCACGGTCCTATCCAACAGCCCTGTTTTCGTTGTTACGGCAGCCGCAATCGAGGATGGGACCGCATTGAAATTCCTCGAGTTCTTCTTCTCCCCCGAGCATTACTCCCCATTTGCGAAGAAGCTGTCTGTCGTTTCTCCTCTGAAAAACGCCGACCGGATCGTCGCTGAGACTGCGTCGGAAATGCCCTCTTACCCGCAGATTGTCGCGGCCGCCATGAATGCCGCCGCCTATCCGATCGAATGGAGGAGTGGGACGCTGATGCCGCGCATCGCACGCATAATAGAGAGGCTCGACGCGGGGCTTATCAGCCCGGGGCCGGCGCACGCTGAAATCATGGAAGCGGTCAAGGAAGCAGAGGGCGAGCCGCCCGCTTTGCCGCGCGCGTCCGTCAAGGTGTCGTGGGCGGAGAGCACGCGAAGGCTGTTCTCGAACGGCGCCGACAGCTCCCGGCCCGCGCCCATCCGGATCGTCTCGGGGCAAAACGAGCATGAGGCGTTCCAGCTCGTTCTGTCCGCATCCAGCGAATTGGACGGCCTGACGCTGGATTTCGCTCCTTTTGTCTCGGAGGATCGCGGACCGCAAACAATAGAGATGAGCGCGTACCTTGTGGCGGACACTTTTATTCCCCGGCCGATGGTCTCGCAAAAGGCGGGCCCCTATCCAAATATCCTGGAACCTTGCGATGCGTTCGGTGTTTCGCCGGGGCGGCTCACGCGCATATGGGTGGACGCTTTCGTGGCGTATGATGTTCCTCCGGGGAAATACTCGTCCTCGGCGGAGATAAGGTCCGACGGCTCGGTTATCGCTCGGGCGCCGATAAGGCTGCGCGTGCTTCCGCTGAAACTTCCCGCGACTCCGTCGCAGCCGGCCGTCGTCGGGCTTAACTACGAACTGATAGCCGGTCGCTACGGATTGCGCCGTGGCACGGACGAACGCCGCGAGGTGATGGATTCGTTCTACTGGTTCATGGTCGACCGCAGGCTGTCGCCGTTCCAGCCGCCGGTTCCGATAGACTCGCCGGAGCTCGCCGCTTACCTGGAAGACGAGCGAGTGTCCGCCTGCAGGATTCCGCTTAATCCCTCCGACAGGCGGTTTCACAAGACGGTCGCGCTCGCGGAAAAAGGCGGTTGGCTCCAAAAGATGTTTGCCTATTACATCGATGAGCCGATGTATCATCTATACAAAGACATAATAGAATCCGGCGGCCGGATTCATGCGATGCCGGCCTCGCCGAGGTTCCTGGTCACCTGCTTTCCCGACGAGCCGTTGATCGGCTCGGTTGACATCTGGTGCATCCACCTCGGGTTTATTCCCGTCGGGATCCCGGCCGGTCATATGGAGCGGCGCATGTTCGCCGACTCCGTGCGCAGGCGGATCACGGCGGGCGACGAAGTCTGGTGGTACACGGCGGGCGCCGTCGGGCCGTTTCCCACGCTGCACATCGAGGATGATCCCGCCGCGTTCCGGGTGATCCCCTGGCTGCAGCAGCTCCACCGGATCGGGGGCTTTCTGCATTGGGAGGCGGCAAATTGGAGCGGGTCCGGCGAGGACGACCCGTTCGTCAAGTTCTTCGGAAATGGTGAAGGGGTTCTCGTGTATCCCGGCGACTTGCGGCCTCTTTCTTCCATCAGGCTTGAACTGCTTCGGGCGGGCCTTGAAGATATGGAGATTCTCCTGATGCTCCGTCGCGGGATCGAGGATCTGCAGCGCAAACTTGAGGCCGAGCGGTTGGGGGAGGTCGCCTCGATAAGGGTGGGGGAGATGTGCCGGCGCTTGATTCGGGACGACGCCCTTCGCGTTTCCGGGTCGGGGGGGCTGCTCCTTACGCCCCATTTCTTGCGCGAGCCGGGCGCCGTCGAACGGGTCCGCGAGGAGGTCGCCGAGGAGGCCGTTGCGCTCGGTGGGAGGCCGCACGCATTGGTGTTGACTGAGCCCGAGGAAAAGCTGTACACTGAATCCGAAAGCGTTCGCGTATACGGTGTCGTCGAGTCGGGGTGCCGGATTGAAATCAACGGACGCAGGGTGAGGGCGGAGAGAGGCGGTGACTTCTCCGCTCGGTTCCCCCTTTCGAGTGGAACGAATGATTTCCGGATTCTTCTGAGGAAAGGGAAGCACACGAGAATCATTCACAGAAAAGTCGAGAGGTTTTGAGCTTAAGCATGCCGGAACAAGGCGTCAGGGATACCGGTTCGCTCCGGTTGGCGAGGCGGCGAGCATGGATATTTGTCGGCTTGATGATGGCATGCATCCTGCTCACGCTTCCGACCACCCCGATCATATGGCGGGCAGCGTTAAAGACATTGGGGCCGCGCGTCAACGCCGTCGGCTATGTAGTTTCCGTGGTGGTGTTTGCCGCGCTTTTGATTCATGCGGCGCGTCGGGGAGCGGGCATGGCGGTTCTGTTTGCCGCGATCGGCTTCGGGCCTGTCTATTTCTACCTTCTGAAATATCAGTGCCGATATCCGGCCGAACGGCTCCACCTGATAGAATACGGCTTGCTCGCCTATCTTTCATACAGGGCGTTACGGCTTGATCTTCCGGAGATGAGGGCATACGTGTCGAGTTTCTTTATTGCGTCCGGTTTCGGGCTTTTTGATGAGGCCGTACAGTATGTTCTGCCCGATCGGGTGTTTGAGGTGCAAGACGCAGTGACAAATGTACTGGCCGCCGCGGTCGGTCTCATGGTTGTGAGAGTGTTGCTGCGACCCGGCGCATCACGGGATTCATTCAGCGAGGTTGAAAGATGAGCCGAAAAAAAGCTGTGTTGGGTCTTGTGATTATTATCCTCGCTGGCCTGCTCCTTTTCATTAACACGCCCCCCGCGACCAAGCGAAAACCAGGCGATATCAACGTTATTCTGCTGACGATCGATTCGCTCAGACCCGACCATCTCGGATGCTACGGCTACAAGAAAATGACAAGTCCGAACATCGATGCAATCGCCGAGCACGGCCAATTGTTCCGGCGCGCGTTCAGCCAGTCGGCGTGGACGGTACCGGGTATTATGTCCATCCTCACTTCGCTTCAGCCCCCCGTTCACGAGGTCGACGAGCGCGGCAAAACGCTCAACCCCGCCCTCACGACCATTTTCGACTGTTTCCGCGACGCGGGATACACGGTCCCGAACATCTGCTTCCTGCTCACGATTCCCGAGTTTTCCACCATCCGTGTCGGTCCCCCGGAGGAGAAATACTTCTCCGGAGGAGATGACGAAGAGCTTTTTCGCTGGCTGGACGAAAATCATGAATCCAAATTTTTTGTCTGGTATCATCACCGCGGCGTTCACTTGCCTTATAAGCCGAAGGAGGGTTCGCGCTTGATGTTCGTGCCGAGGCTTGCGCCACAAGAGTCTCTTTCAAAGGGCATAAAGGCCGTTCTCTCGGAATCCGCAGTCGTACCCGTCGGCACGGTCGAATTCGAACGGAGCGACAAACCGATCATCGAGGGCCTGTACGACGGCGAGGTGAGGGATTTGGATTCTTTTGTCGGCAGGCTGTATGCGAGGCTGCGCAAGTTCGGCCTGATCGAGAAGACGCTCATCGTCATCACGGCAGATCACGGGGAGGAACTGATGGACCATGGGTTTGTCGGCCACGCTTCCACAATGCATGCGGCCACGCTCTACGATGAAGTCATTCGGATTCCGCTCATAATGAGCCTCCCCGGCTATCTGTCTGAAGGACGGAAGATAAGGGAGCAGGTGCAGCAGATCGACATCATGCCGACCATCCTTGATGTCGCCGGCATCCCGATTCCGCCGGGCATTCAGGGCCGCAACCTCGTCCCCATGATTTTCGACGCCAAAGCCGAAAAAGAATCGAGCGCCCCCGTTTTCGCCGAAACCGTCTACGGCGGCTATCAGGCGACGGAAGAACTACCCGGCACCCGCTGGAGATGCGTCCGCACCGACGCATGGAAACTCGTGGAGATAGAGAGCCTGCTGGGCGTATCGTATCAGCTTTACGATCTTCTGCTGGATCCGAAAGAGCTTCAGGACGTGTATGATGAAAAAAACCAAACGGCCGCCATTTTCGAAACCCTTCTGACGGAATGGAAGCATCAGAATTCTGCGAGAAAAAAGGCGATCACGGCCCGGGTTTCGGCCGCCGCCTCCGGCGATAGGACGGTTTGTCCGCAAATTCTTTTTCCATACGACGGCACGGTGCTGCGCTTTGCCGAGAGGAAAGGAATCGTGCGCGCCTCATGGACGGGCGATCCCTCCGTGACTTACGTTGTCGAGTACGACATCGGAGAAGGCGTCCACCGTCTCACGGGCTCTTTTGCCGTGTTCGGCGACAAGCGCGATTTTGGGCCGTATTCGAAGGAGATGTGGACGGCGCTGGCGGTGCGAAACCCGTGGCGCGTGCGAATCTCGCCCGACACGCATCCGCGCTGCTGGGGCGATTGGGTCGACTTTACTTTCGAATGACGCGCGGATCTCGCATGGCCTGCAATATGTTCGAGTTTCCGCATCTGTTTGCTGGTGGGCGGTATGGTTGCGCAACCTGACTCACCGAGTTTTTTTTTGAGAGGAGAGAGAGGAAGATGGATCTTGACTTCGACCTGACGGAGGAACAACTGCAGACCAGGGAAATGGTGCGAAAGTTTGCCGAGAAGGAGATCGCGCCGCACGTGCTGGAGTACAATCGTGAGGGGCGTTTCCCCATGGAAATAGTCGAGAAGATGAAGGGGACGGGGCTTATCGGGGGCGTCATACCGCCCGAGTACGGCGGCGCCGGAATCGACCACGTGAGCTGGGTGATCAGCGTGGAGGAAATCTCTCGCGTTTGCTCTTCGCTTTCGGTCGTGGTCGGCGGACCGTCTTCGCTGGTTGGGCAGGGCATCCTGAAATTCGGTACCGAGGAACAAAAACAAAAGTACGTCGCCACCATGGCAAGAGGCGAAAGCATGGGGGCCGCCGGCATCACCGAGCCGAACACCGGCACCGACGTGTCGGGCATCCAGACGACCGCTGTGCGCGACGGCGATGAATATATCCTGAACGGGAGCAAGATGTTCATAACCAACGCCGATGAATGCGACTGGGCCATAGTATTCGCCACCATGGATAAAAGTCTCAAGCATAAAGGGATAACCGCATTCATAGTCGAGCGCGGGATGCCGGGCTTCTCCTCGCGCTCCATCGAGGACAAACTGGCCTGGCAGCCGATCAACCTCGGGGAACTCGTGTTCGAGGATTGTCGCGTGCCCAAGGAAAATCTGGTCGGGGAAGAGATGCGCGGGTTCAAAATCGTAATGTCGTGTCTTGACATGGGGCGCATCTTCGTGGCGGCCAGGGCGCTGGGACTGGCGCAGGCCTGCCTCGACGCCTCGGTGAGATACGCCAAAGAGCGGACGACGTTCGGACAGCCCATTGCGACTTATCAGCTTGTCCAGAAGATGATTGCGGACATGTCGGTTGGCGTCGAAGTCGGCAGATTGCTCCTGTACCAGGTCGCACGAATGTGCGACAGGGGAGCAAAGCGTACAACGAAGTATTCGTCAATGACCAAGCTTTTCAATACCGACCTGGCGATGAAAGCGGCGACCGACGCGGTCCAGGTTCACGGCGCCTACGGATTTATATCCGAATACCACGTGGAGAGGTATTTCCGCGAGGCCAAGGGATTGCAGATCGTCGAAGGCACGACCCAGATTCACACAATATTGCAAGCCGCCTACGCGCTTGGCGTGCGCTCGGATGACTAGACATGGATTTCGACCTGGATCCCGATCAGGAGAATTTGGCGGCAAAGGTGGCCGAGTTTGCCGCAAGCGAGATCGCGCCCGGCGCGGACGAACGTGACAGGACGGCGCAATTTCCGCGCCGGCTCTGGAGGCGCATGGGCGATGAGGGGCTGCTGGGGCTTCTCGTGCCCGAGGAATATGGGGGCGCAGGCGTCGGCTTCCTCACGACCGCGGTCGCCCTCGAAAATTTCGCTCACCACGGACACGACATGGGGCTGTGCATATCCCTGACTGTCACAACCCTGCTTTGCCGCTTCCAGTTCCTGCGTCACGCCAACGAAGAGCAGAAAAAGAAATATCTGTCCGCCGTTGTAAGGGGCGAGAAGGTCGCCGCCTTTGCGGTCTCCGAACGCGAAAGCGGGTCGCACCCGCGATACTTGAAGACGACCGCTCGTCGCGACGGCTCGCACTACGTGATCAACGGCCGAAAGATGTATATCACCAACGGTCCCGCAGCCGACGTTGTCATAGTTTTTGCCATCACAGAGAAACTTGGCGACCGAAACGGGATCAGCGCGTTCCTCGTGGAAAAAGGCACGCCCGGATTCTCGGTCGGCGAGGTGATGGATTTGCCTTTCTGCCGATCTTCCCCCCATTCGGAGCTTGTTTTCGAAGACTGTCGCGTGCCCGAAGAGAATATAATGGGGGAGAAAAACGCCGCCTTTGAAAAGATGGTTCGCGGCGTGAGGGAAAACGAAGACGCGTTCGGCATGGCGCCATTCGCAGGCCTGCTTGCGTGGGAGTTGGAGCTCGCGTCGGCCTACCTGAAACAGCGCGGGCAAGAGCCCTCTGACGACCAGCTTCTGCTGTTGTCCGACCTCGCCTCCACAGTCGAAGTCGCGCGCACCACAGCCCGCAAGATCGCATGGCTTCGCGACCGGGAAAGAAAGGCGACCGCCGAGTTTGCGGCGTGCTACTTCCACTTCCAGAGACTCGCCGATTCGGCCGTGGAAATTCTAGGGGAGCTTTTTCCGTCGAATGAAGATCTTGCCAAAAGCGGGCTGGAACGACCGCTGCGCGACATGGGCATCGCGCGAATAGGCCGCAATGTGGCGAAAATGCGAAAGCTCAAGCTTGGCAAGCGGCTCATGGACGGCGGGGGAGGCTTGTGATAGCCGCCGCGCATTTTGGCGGCGTGCTTGGGTGAGAAGGTTCTCCGGTGGAAGCCGAGATGCGCTTATCCGCCGCAGAGGGAATGGCCTTCACTTCTTGGGCATGTTCAGCAGCCCGATGCGCGCCAGCTCGAACCCCGGGTCGATCTTGAGCGCCCGCTCGAACCATGCGCGCGCCTGTTCGGGATCGCCCGATTCGAGGTAGTAGACGCCGAGATTGTACCTGGGCAGGGGATCGACACGCAGAAGCTCGGCGGCTGTTTTCGTCTCTTCGATTGCTCCGCCCAGATTGCCCAGAGCGTGCAGGCGGGTCCCGAGGCTGAGATGGGCCTTGCCGTATCGAGGCGCTATCTCCAGGGCCTGGCGGCAAAAATCCATCGCGAGATCGTCGCGCTTTTTGTATCGGGTGGTGTAGATGTTGAGCTGATACCATGCCTCGGCGTAGTAGCGATCCGTCGCCAATGCCGTTTCATACGACTGCAGCGCCCTCAAAGGAGCGTTCATGCTCTGGAAAACCTCTGCCTCAGCGGCATAAGGCGCGCCGAACGAGCTGTCCGATGTCGAGGCATCGCGGTACGCGATAAGAGCTTCGGTATGGTTTTCCTTGCGGGCCTGCGCCAGTCCCCGGCCGTACGCAATTATCGCCGCGGACTTCCTCGGCTGGCCGACGGCGAGCCTTTCTTGTTCTTCTTTCGTCAGCGCAATTCCCAGACCTTCGATTAGTCCATACGTAAGCTTTTTCTGTAACTTGGGCAATGCGGAAATCTTTTCCTCAATCGTGGTCTTGAAAACCGAACGGTTGCCTACCGCATCGAATGCTTCGAACTCGAGCGTGATTTTTTCTGGATCTCCCTTCAATAATCCGACGGTGACAACATCGGCGCCGTGGGCACGGGCAAGTTTTCTCAAACCATTCCTGTTGAGGAAGTACGCCTTCATCGGCGCATCCGTATCGGTCGTCGGGATCACGTTGATTTCTTGGACGCAGAACAGGTTGCGGCGGAGAAGGGGCGCCAGGGCGTAGCTGATGTGAGAAACGTCTTCATCGGGGACCACGGTGTCGATCTGGCAGACGAGCACGATAGGCTCCCGCCCGGGCTCCAGAGCGGGCGCCTCATTTTTTGCCGAGTCGGACTGCCCCAACGATGCGCATCCGTGCAGCGCCGGTCCACATGCCGCTGCAATCAGAAGAAGTGAAAAGAGAAAGCTGAATCTGTTTCTGGTTCGCACTCAACCTCCATTTTATAAGCCTCGATGGCCTTGGTTCACCTTGTCGGCGGCCCTGGCCGAGTATCGTGTTCCAGGAATACCTTCACAAAATCGCTGAGGGTTTCTGTAGGGGCGGGTCGCGAACCGCCCCTACTTCGGATCGAGATTCAGACAGCGGCCGGCGCGCCCCAAGACGAGGGCTTCCTCTTGCTCCGGCGGCGGCTGGGCCTGATACAAGCGGCTTTTTGTCAGATAGTTGAGCGGCCCTATCGTCACGTATGCCAGAAAGAATATGAAGACGAACAGAGTCGGCCTCAGCATGACAAGGCTGATGAGGAGTATCAATATGAATGTGTATTGGAACGCGCGGGTTCGGCGCACCTGGAACAGCGCCTGTTTCGGATACGTTATCGTGCTGACCATGAGGAAAGCAAGCATCACCACCAACAACGCGAGGTAATGATAGAAGAAAGCATGATCATATTTGAGTTTCATGAGGACAAACGATGCGATGAGACATCCGGCTCCGGGTATCGGCAGCCCCGTGAACGACTTCACCATGCCCGCCGCTTGAGTGTTGTACCGCGCGAGTCTGAGCGCGCCGGTGATGGCGTAGACGGTGACAATGAATATGCCGATGCGCTCGAAGTCGTGCAGCACGCTTTGGTACACAAGCACCGCCGGGGCGACCCCGAAGCTGACCACGTCGGCGAGCGAGTCCAGCTCCTTCCCGAAGTTGCTGGTGCTCTTTGTGAGCCGCGCGACATGGCCGTCGCTGCCATCGAACAGCAGCCCGAGCAGTATCATCCATGCCGCGAGCTTGAAGTCGCCGTTTATCGTGTAAACGATCGAGAGCAGCCCGCAATACATGTTCCCTAGTGTGAGCAGGCTCGGAAGTATGTTTACATACTTACGCCTTTTTCTCGAACGCGCCATTGTAGGCTCCCATGAGGCTTACGCCTCCTTTTACCTTTTGGCCGACCGATACCAGTATTTCACAGTCGAGCGGAACGTATAGCTCTGTCCTCGAGCCGAACCGTATCATTCCTATTCTGTCTCCCGTTTGCAGCGTCTGCCCGGGCTCGCAATAGCAGATAATTCTTCGCGCGACCGCTCCGGCGATCTGTTTCACGATGACTTTAATGCAGTCCCCGTTTATGCCGATTGTGTTGCTCTCGTTGTTCCGGGAGGCGTCCGTCGTGCTCGCGATCGCGAACTTGCCCGGACTGTAATCAATCGCCTCGACCGTCCCGCCGACTGGCGACCTGTTTATGTGGACGTCCAGGACCGAAAGGAATATGCTGACTCTCTTGCATCGCCCGCCGGGGAAGCCCTCGTTTTCGACCTCGTCGATCGAGAGTATCCTCCCATCGGCCGGGGCGACGATCTGGCCGGGCGCGGTCGCGATTCTCCGCTCGGGATCGCGGAAGAAATAGAGGGTGAACAGCGTAGCGGCCGTCCCTGCGACAAGGACGGCGGGATGGATTATCGCGCCTGCGACGGCTACCGC
>CBFDAY010000027.1:0-15163 GCA_965602895.1 uncultured bacterium | reverse complement strand
CGCCAAAGGGGGCTGGAAAGAGATTTTTCCCCGGTTCCCAATGCCGTGGCTTGGCATCGCTCGATGAGACATGCCGGAAAAACAGATTTTCTGCATGCGGCCCCTTGACAAATGTGCCCTGGGATGATAAAATGAACAGTGTTCACATAAATGAATGAGGTTATTGCAATGGCAAACGCCACCATACTCAAGCTGAAGGTGCGCGAGAGAGAAAAACGAAGAGAAATCATCCTGGCCGCCGCCCAAAAGCTCTTTGCGAAAAAGGGCATCTCCGGCGTCAACATGCGCGACATTGCGCGCGAGGCAGGCGTTTCTGTCGGCTTCATCTACAGGTACTTCTCCGGACAGGCCGACATTTTCCTCGAACTGTTTGAAACGGACGCCACGGAACTCTACGAGAGAATCACCGCCGCCGTCGAAGGCGGAACCGACCCGCATCCGCTGCGAGTGCTCGCGCGGACACACATCAATTATCTGCATGAAAACAGAATGTTCTACCAGATGATGATCTATTTCATGTTGGAGGGCAAACTCTCCGACGAGGCGCTGCAAAGCCTGAATAGCTCACTGCGTCGGATTGTGGACGGAGTGGAGGCGATCTTCAGGAATGAAACCGGGGTGGAAAACCCGCGAATCCTCGCCCACAGCTTCTTTGCCGCGCTGAACGGCATCATGATAAGTTTCGTGAACTATCCGGGGCGCACCCCGCGAGAGATCAAGAGCCGAACGCTCGTGCTCGCGGATATGATGGCTAAGAGGTTTGAACATAAGTCCGGAAAATAATTTGGAGGCTGCCATGTACGATTTTATGCTTACAGACGCCGAAAGAGCAGTGAGAGACGAAGTGAGGGAGTTTGTCAAGAGCGAGGTCTCGCACGATTTCATCAAGGCGATGGACAAGGACGAGATCAAGTATCCCCGCGAATACGTCGAGAAGCTGGGCGAGAGGAACCTCCTGGGGCTCCGCTTCCCGAAGAAGTGGGGAGGCCGCGAGCTGCCGTGGACGGCCGAAGTCGCGGTGGAAGAAGAGATCGGCGTGCTCGGTTGCGCGCTCGGATGCGCCTACGTCATGCCGTCCATCGTGGGGGAGGCTCTCAATACCTTCGGCACGGACGAGCAGAAGGAGAAATATCTCGTGCCGCTCCTCAAGGGCGAAAAGATCAGCGCCGAGGGCCTGACCGAGCCGCGCGGGGGCTCCGACTTTTTCGGAGCGACAACCAAGGCGGTTCTCGACGGGGACCACTTCATCGTCAACGGCCAGAAGCGGTTCGTCGTCGCCGCGTCCGAGGCCGACGTCTTCCTTGTCTTCTGCCGCACGAACTTTGAGAAGGACGCGCCTTCTCAAAACACGATCAGCGCTCTTTTGATCGACAAAGGACCGGGAGTCGAGGCCGAGTACCTGTACGGGCTTATGGGGTGCCGGGGCGGAGGCACCGGCCGACTGGTGTTCAGGGACGTCAAGGTGCCGAAAGAAAACCTGCTCGGCGAGTTGAACATGGGCGGGCTTGTGTTTCACCAGACAATGATACCCGAGCGCCTCACATCGGCGGCGGCAAGCCTTGGCGTGTTCGCAGCCCTTAATCTCGCCCTCGATTACAGCACCAAGCGGGTCGCCTTCGGTAGGCCGATCAAGAAGTTCCAGGCGATCCAGCTCATGATCGCCGAATCGATCACCAAGCTCGACGCCGCCAGGAGCCTCGTATACATGGCCGCGAAGGCTGCCGACACGGGCCAGCCAAACGTGCGTCGCCTTGTGAGCGAGGCGAAAAAGTTCGCAACCGAGATGAGCTGGGAAGTGGCGAACAAGGCCATGCAAATCATGGGCGGCATCGGATACACAGATGTGTACCCGATCGAAAAAACGCTCCGCGATACGCGCTTGAGCATGATCTGGACGGGCACCAGCGAAATCATGAGCCTGCTTATCCAGCACGAGTACTATCGCGAGGTCCTCGATCAGATGGGCCAGTACAGGGATCTCGAGGCCGACGCCATAGGAGGCGACGAGCCCGAGAAATGCTTCAGCGACGAGGACATGTGGGCCGTGCACGAGCAGGCGCCGGTAAGCTAACGCCTGAGCGCTACCCGACAGAAACGACTTTGAATGGCGTATAGAATCTTGATTGACGTATGCGCGCGTTGCGGCCTGTGCGTTGATGAATGCCCGATGGACGCGATAAGCGTGGATGCCGACGACATATATGAGATCTGTCCCGACGCTTGCACAGATTGCGGCTCGTGCGCCGACATCTGTCCGGAGGGCGCAATCACGGGCGCCTGAACTGCTCCCGCCGAAAGCCGAGCGAAAGGAGGAGCGTCATGGCAACGAATCCGGAAACGGCAAGAGGTTTGCCAAGCCTGCTCTACACCTGCTCGTACGCGCCCGAGGAGATCATCCTGGCGGCGGGTTTCGTCCCGAGGCGAATAATCCCCGAGCGTCCCTCATCCGAGGCCGACGCCTATATGCACCCGAACACGTGCTACTACTTGAAAAGCCTTCTGGCATCAGCCATCGCGGGAGACGCTTCAAAGGCAAAAGGCATCGTCTTCACCAACTCCTGCGACGGAATGAGGAGGCTGTACGACCTCTGGTCCGAATACGTGAAAGATGTTCCCACCCTGTTTGTCGATGTCCCCAAAAAGAAGGACCCCTCCGCAATCGAGTTCTTTGCGTCGGAATTGAGAAGCCTTGCCGAAAGAATCGAGAAAGAACTTGGCGGCTCGAAGGTGACGGACGAACGCGTCAATGAAACGATCGGAGAGCGCAATAACGTCCGACGGCTGATGGACAAAGTTTTCAAACTCCAGAGAGACACGGGCTCAGGCGTCGGGGGCCTGTCGATCTTTGACCTTTGCATCGAGGGCGCTACCTCCCATCCGGCGGAATTCGCTGAAAAAATTCGGGCATTCCTTGCGGATTCGAGGGAGGAAAATGTTCCGGCCGAAAGGCCGACAGTAGTGTTGACCGGCAACATCATCTATCGGCCCGACCTCATCGCCCTTATCGCGGAGTCGGGCGCGCGGGTCGGGGCGCTCGATACATGTGTAGGAGTCAGGCATTACGACACGCTTGTGAAGGTGAATTCGCCGGATCCCATGCTTGCGCTGGCCGAGAGATACTTGCTGAAGGCGCCGTGCGCGAGGATGCAGGGGATCGAGGACCGCTTTCGGCTGCTTGAAGAGCTGGCCGACGGCTGCCGGGCCGACGGCGTCATCTACTCCACTGTCAAGTTCTGCGATGCTTTTCTGTACGACGCGCCCTCGATGCGCGAAAGGTTCGAGCACTCTGGGATCCCGTTCCTGTTTCTTGAAAACGACTACGAATGGGGCGGCCTCGAACAGATGAAGACCCGGGTGGAAGCCTTTATCGCGATGCTCGGCGAAAGGGGGTCGAACTGAGATGTTCAAGACAATGCTCGATGTGATGGAGCAGCAGTCAGCTCCCGCAGTCGAAATGGGAAGCGCCGGCGCGCTCTGGGTCAACGAATGGGCCAAGCTCTTCCGGAAAGCCTTCGAGCCGGATCAAAAGGTCGTCTATACATCCGTCTACGCCTTTCCGATGGAGCTTATCGCCGCCTTCGATGTCGTTCCCTTCGATTTCGAGGTCGCTGGCGCGATGATCTCCTCCACCGAAATGGGCGTTCCCACGATGAAAGAAGCCGAAGACCGGGGTTACGCCATGGACGTATGCTCCTTCCACCGCGCCGCCCTGGGCGCCGCTTACAAGGATTATCTTCCCAAGCCGGACCTGCTTCTGACGACCTCCTACTACTGCGATCAAAAGTCCAAGACGAACGAGCTTCTCTCTATGCTGCACGAGAGGGAAGCCTTCCTCCTGTATGTGCCGTCGGAAATAAACCGCGACTCGGTCGCCTACGTCGAAAAGCAATTGCGCCAGATCGCACAGAAACTCGGCAAACTCGCCGGAGAAGAACTTGACGAAGACAGGCTGAAAGAGGCTGTCCGCAGCTCAAACAGGGCGAGAAAATCACACATGGAGCTGTTGGACCTGTTGAAACACCGACCCGCTCCGTGGGGAGGCAGCCAGCTCATCGGGTTCTCCATCAACGGACAGCTGTTCACGGGAACCGAGGTCAAGGAACGGCTGAACGAGGCGTTCATCACGCAGCTTGAAAGCCGGATCAATACCGGAAAACTGCGTCCCGAAAAGCATAGGGTCTACTGGTTCGCATGGCTGCCGGTATACGAGAGCTGCCTCTATGATGTACTCAAAGCGAACCAGGTCAGCGTCCCGCTCTGCGAGACATTCAGGATGCACTGGGACGAGATCGACGAGGATAACCCGTTTGAAGGGCTGGCGCTAAAATGTCTGAAAAACACTTTCGTCGGGCCGATTGCGAGACGGGTCGAGGGATTGGACGAGATCATAAGGGAGTACAGCATCGACGGCGCGCTGCTTTTCGCTACTCCCGCGTGCCGCCACGCAAACACCGGATACCGGTTCCTGAAGGATTTCCTGGCGAGGCGCGGCCTGCCATTCCTGCTGCTCGATATGGATATCAGCGACCCGCGCGGCTATTCGCCCGAACAGATAAAAACGCGGCTCGAAGGATTCATCGAGGTGCTGGAGCAGAGAAAACAGGCGTCTTGAAATCGGCGTCGGCGACCGGCGCCAAAGGGGAGAAAATCCACGGCCAAGAATTATTGTAAAGGTGGGCAGAAGCCATGAAGATCGATGAATTGGGCGACCGCTACTTTCCCACGGCGATGGTGAACGTCACCAACCGCTGCACGCTCAGGTGTCGCCATTGCTTCGTGTATCGCGAGGGGAACCCGAACGAGCCTCCCAAACGCCTGGCCGACGAGATGGATACCCGGACGATGCTCGATACGCTCGCGCGGCTGAGGGACAAGCACCAGATCCGGACCATGGTCTGGATGGGCGGCGAGCCGCTCCTTCGCAAGGACGTGTTGAGGGAAGGCGTGAAGCTCTTTGAGGAAAACACCATTGTCACCAACGGCACGATCGATCTAATCGACCTCGGCGGGATCGTCTATGTCGTCTCTCTCGACGGGCCGGAGCGGGTCAACGATTCCGTGCGCGGCAAGGGCAGCTTCAAGCGCGTGATGCGCACGCTGGGACGCGTGCCCGAGCGGTTCGAGCCGACGATTCAGGTTCAATGCGTCGTCAGCAGGGAGAATGAAAATTCCCTCGAAGAGCTATTGGAAATGATAATCGACACCTGCGTTGATGGGCTCGTGTATTCTTTCTATATCCCCCGTCGCAACGACACTTCCACCCTCGCCTGGCGGTCCCTCGAAGAGCGCGAGCCCGCCGTGCGCCGGGCCATGGAGCTAAGAAAGCGATATCCGAAATTTGTCTGGAATTCGCCTGAAAGCCTCGAGCTGATGCTGCCCGCGAACTCGAAGGCGGTGACCGATAACTGCCTTCCCAAGCAGTATTTGCTGCCGCTTTATCTCGACGGGAAGGAATTCGATGTGCCGTTCTGCTGTGCGGGTAATGACGCCGACTGCGACCTGTGCGGAATGTGGGGCGTATTCCACTTCGCGGCCAAGATGCAGACAAAAGCGCGGTCGCGATATATCCCCGAGTCTTTCCCCGCCGCTTCTGGAGCGGACACGCGCGGAGCACGGATTCTTTGAACCGCGCCCCCAAGCGCGATCATACGTCACTCTATCTCGAAGCGCAGCGTGCCGGGAATCTGGAAGATTTCGTCGGAAAGCTTGTTGAGATTCACGCTCTCCGGCGCCGACACAATCGCCCTAACCTCGACGTTCGGGTCCGATATCTCCCTTTCGACCTCGATGCTCCTTATGGAAATGCTGTTGGCCGCAAAGACCTTTTCCACGCTCCCGAGAAGGTCAGGCGAGCTTCGGGCATTCAGGGTCATCTCCCTGAACATCCTCTTTTTGATAAACACGTTTTCGAATCGCCCGAGAAAATGCAGCGTAAACAGCATCGTCAGCACCACGAGCGCGGCCGGGAAATAGTATCCCGCCCCGATCGCCATGCCGACACCCGTGACTGTCCAAATGCACGCCGCGGTGGTAAGCCCCCTCACAGTCGCGCCAAGCCTCAGGATCGCGCCTCCCCCGAGGAAACCTATTCCGCTCACGATCTGCGCCGCGATCCGCGTCGGATCGGTAAGACGCTCGTTGCCGAGGTCGCGAGACATGGATATCGACACTATCGTCAGCAGCGTCGCCCCGACGCAAAGGATTATGTGCGTTTTGAGGCCGGCCGGCTGGTTGTGGTGCTCGCGCTCAAAGCCCACGAATCCGCCGAGCACGACCGCGAGCGCCAGCTTAAGCAGCACGTCAAAATAATAATCCATTTATTGCCCCCTCTCTGGCATAAAGATGAGGATAGATCCCCTCACTATCTCCATTCAATCTATAATAAGTGCGATGACCCGCGCTTGTCAAAGAGAAACTTTACGCACACCGGCGCTAAAGCGTTGATCCGATCCGATTTTGTCCCCATGGTGCAAGAGCTTTTCATTGACAGGTCCCCGCGAGTGTGCTAGATTTTACTTGAATCTACAACCGGCACGAGGGATTTTCCCGTGACAACCGCTCGTCAGATAACCGCAGATCTCCGCTCGCTCGGAATCGCAGAGGGAATGAACCTTGTCGTGCACAGCTCTCTTTCGAGTCTCGGGCACGTCGAGGACGGCGCAGATGCGGTCATCGACGCGCTGCTCGAAGCACTCGGCGGGCGCGGCACGCTGGTCATGCCGACTTTCACGTTTCCGCCCGAGCCCGTATTCGATCCTCGCTCAACGCGCTCGACTACGGGTTTGATTGCCGAGACTTTTTGCGCTCGCGCCGGTGTTGTAAGAAGCCTTCACCCAACGCATTCCGTGGCCGCGCTCGGGTCCCTTGCAAAACACTTCGTCGAGGGCCATCCCGACGCGACGGCGCTTGGTGTCGACAGTCCGCTCCACAGGCTGGCGGTCTCGGACGGGTTCGTCCTGCTGCTGGGAGTTCAGCACACCTCGAACGCGATGGTGCACGTCGGCGAGGCGGTCGCGCGGGCGCCCTATCTCGATATTCCATACTCCGACGCCTTCAACGTTTCGATCCCCGTGCGCATGCCGGACGGAGAAGAAAGAATTGTTCCGCCGCGAGAAAACCCGGGATGCAGCGTCAACTTCAACGCGGTCGAGGAACCGCTGAAACAGCGCGGGTCCATCCGATACGGAAACGTCGCCGAGGCCGAGTCACGGCTCGTGCGAGCCATGGACATAGTCGAAACGGTAAGCGAATTGCTCGAGACCGACCCTGCCGCGTTGCTATGCGACATCGATTGGTGTCCGTTTTGCCCGCGCGCCCGGCAGCTTGCGGAGAAATGAAAATGCCCGACGGCTCCGAGAATATCATCCTGGCCATAGACGGCGGCGGCACAACCACGCGCTGCCTCGCCATCGATACGGGCGGCGTCATCCTCGGCTCGGGCGAGGGCGGGCCTTCAAACCATATACTCAGTCCGTGGGAGACCGTGCGCGAATCCATCGGCAAGGTCATTAACGGCGCGCTCGAAGACGCTTCGGTCGGACCCGGGCGCGTCGCCTGCATCAGCCTCGGTACGGCGGGGGTCGGAGCGGGAGGCGAGGGGAAAGAAGCTATCGAGGACCTCGCCCGCGAGATATTGCCCGCCAAAAAGGTCACCGCTACCGGCGATATGGTGATCGCATTTCACGGCGCGATAATGGGAGACTGCGGTGTCGTCGCGAACGCCGGAACCGGCTCGGTCGTCTACGGGAGATCGCCCACCGGCGCCTACCGCCAGGTCGGCGGCTGGGGCCATGTGCTCGGCGACGAAGGAAGCGCCTATGACATAGCCGTGAGGGGGCTGCGCGCCGCGGCTCGCTTTTCCGATGGACGCGGCGAGTTCACCAGGCTCATCGATCTGATTCCGCCCGCGCTGGACATGGCGGACATGATCCAGGTCGCCTTCAAAATATATGGCCTGAATATGTCGCGTGAGGAAATCGCCGCCCTGGCAAAGACCGTGGCCGAAGCGGCAAAGGAGGGCGACGGCGTGTCGCGCAAGATACTCCGCAGCGCCGCCGAAGAAATGGCGCTCGCGGCCGCAACTGCAATCCGCGAACTCGGGATGGAGGATCGGAGCGTGCCGGTCTCATACATCGGGTCCGTCTTCGGCTCGGGCGAGCTTGTCGTACGCCCGTTCGCCGAGGCGATCACAATGATATGTCCGCGCGTCCATGTGCTCCCGCCGAAGTTCCCGGCGGTCATTGGCGCGTTCATTCTCGGAGCCCGTGAGGCCGGCCTGGACATTTCGGAGCAAACGCTCATGAACGTCAAGAGGTCTCTCTTGAGCCAATAGCCCGAAAGGCCCTCGCTTTTGAGAAAGCGGGGTTGCGAACGCGAGCCGAATGCATTATCATTTAACCGCAAGTCGACGGGGAAAAACATTGTTTTTGCATCTTTTCGTAGCATAAGAGTCTCTTTCAAATGGAGGGGGGAAGGAATACGTCATGACAAGGAGAATTTATTTCATTTTATTCGTTGCTCTCATTTGCGTCGTGTTTTCGGCGGCCTCGGCGGCCGACGTAATCGAGCTTAAAAGCGGGAGAGTCATCGAGGGAGAGATCGTCGAGGAGACCGAGGCCCTCGTCGCTATCGAGCTGGATACGGGCGGCACCGGTTTTTTCAGCAAGGACGACATCAGGTCGATAAACAAGACGCGGCTCGACGTCGCGCGCGGGCGCATCGTCGAGACCACTGGCACGGTTGAAGTACTCGCCAGGGGCGAAACCGAGTGGAAACCCGCCGAGAAAGGAATGGCGCTGGACGAAGGTTACTCGATTCGCAGCGCGCCCGATTCGAAGGCCGTCGCAGTGTTCGCCGATAAGGTTATCATGGCGGTCGAGCAGGACAGCAAGGTAGACCTCGAGAAGCTGCAGAAGTCCCGCCGGGTCGGGATAAGCATAAAGGTAAATCTGAGCGAGGGGCAGATTTGGAACGACGTGGGAAAGCTGACGTCGAAACGGTCGAAGTTCTACGTCGAAACCCCTCAGGCGGTCACCGGAGTGAGGGGGACGGTTTTCACCGTGCAGGTAGCGCCCGATGCCACGACAAAGGTGGCCGTGGTCAAAGGGAACGTTGACGTCCGCACCCGCGGAATGATGATGACGCCGACCAAGATCGGCGAGAACAACATGACCGAAGTTGCCGCTGACAGGTCCCCGTCCGAGCCGACCGCGATATCCGAGGAATACCTTTCGCAGTGGAATGAATATAAGGTGAAATTCCAGAGGATCCGGCTCGAGATGGCGGCCCGAGGGCTGGGGGACCTGCCGACTTCCACGCTGCTTATCGGCGCGGCCGTCATGGTCATCATCCTGGTATTCATCCTGAGCCGGCTGCTGCGACGTCGCAGCGCATAGGGCGGGAACGGGAAATTTCGAGAAGCATCGGAGAATCATTGCGCCGGACGCTACCCTCACCGCGGCCGACGATGTTTCCCAAAGCTTCGACAGAGGAGCCGCAAGAATCGGCAAGAAAGGCGAAACACAACTGCTTGCAGGCCTCGCGTCTGTTGACATAACGCCTGCCGATTCTCTTCCGATGGGCGGCTATATCGACCGCGCCGAACCCGCTGCCGAGACCCACGATCCTCTCTTTGCGAAGGCGGCTGCGTTTCGCATGGGCGAAAAGGCGGCGCTCTTGCTCGCCCTCGATATCCTCTGCGTGTCGGGGGAATGGGTGGGAAAACTGAGGGAAAGGGTCTCCGGGAAGCTCGGACTGGCGCCGGAGAGTATCCTCGTCGCCGCCACCCACACCCACTCCGCCCCGGCGGTCTTTTTCCCGAAGGCAGGCGGAACCGAAGGGAGTGCGCGCTATGAGGCGGCCCTCATCGATAAGTGCGCCGAGGCCGCCGAGAGAGCCTGCGCGGCTACGGCGCCGGCGCGAGTGCTTGCGGGATGCGTTCGCTGCGAGGGCGTCGCGGCAAACCGGCGAGATCCGCGCGGGCCGACCGACGACCTTCTTTCCGTCGTGCGCATCGAGAGCCCACGCGGCAAGGTGAAGGGGCGCCTTGTGTCTTTCCCCTGTCATCCGACCGTCATGGGGCCGTCGAACCTGCAATATTCCGCCGATCTGTTCGGCGCGGCGGCCAAGGAAGTCGAAAAAAAATATCCGGATTCCATCTGCATCATGTTCAACGGCGCGGCGGCCGACGCGAGCACGCGCCTTACGCGCCGGGAGCAAAGCTGGGCCGAGCTTAAGCGCCTTGGGAAAGAATTGGCAAGGGGAATAATTGCCGCTGACCGGGCCTCCGAGCCTGCGGGCGCAAGCCTCATCAGGAGCATGACGGCAAGCATGACGTTTCCGTTTCGGGAAATCCCCGAGCCGTACGAAGCGCAAAAGGAGTATGACGAGGCGCTCGCCAAAGCTGGCGTTCCGGCCCGGGATAGGGGAGACGCCGGCGACAGGCTTGCGCGTTCCCTGGTGGAGGGGGCCGCCGCCCGGCTTCTCCTCAGCAGGATCGGCGGTTGGCGACCGCTTTTCGGCGCGGACGCGGCCGAACTTGAGCTGCAAGCGATCCGAATAAATGATATCATTGTGTGCGGTCTGCCGGGCGAGTTTTTCGCGTCCGCCGGGTCGGTCCTGAGGAAAGCGGCACTCCCGAAGCTCGGCTTCGTGATCGGGTACGCAAACGGCTACTGCGGCTACATCGTGCCTCCGGAGGAGGCGCAAAAAGGCGGATACGAAGCCATGATGTCGCCGCTGGCCCCCGAGTGTGAGCCGAAAATAATCGGCAGGGTCGAATCCCTTATGAGGGAAGTGTAGGGCCGAATTCATTCGGCCACTGGAAAAAAATGCGTGAAGAACTCTACATAGAAAAACTCGTTGAACTCCTCGGGAGGCTCCTCCCGGATCAGCGCGACCGGATTGACGCCGCGGCTGACATCGTTGCGCGCTCGATGCTGAGCGGCGGCGTTATTCATATATTCGGCACCGGGCATTCCAGCTTGGTCGCGCAGGAGGCCTTCATGCGCGCAGGCGGTCTTTTACCCGTGAACGCGATTCTGGATGAGCGCGTGCTCCTGAGCGGAGGCGCCCTAAACAGCTCGGCCGCGGAAAAGCAGGAAGGCCTGGCCGCCGAGATACTCGCCAACCACGAGATCAGCGTAGAGGACGCCGGGATCGTCATATCGAATTCCGGTCGCAACGCCGGGCCGATCGAGATGGCGTTCGAGATGAAGAAGCAAGGCATGCCGGTCATCGCGATTACCAGCGTTGGGCATTCCGCCGCGGTGGACTCCACACATACCACGGGGAAAAAACTCATGAACCTGGCCGACGTCGTGCTTGACAACGGCGCCCCTCACGGCGATGCGCTCGTCGGGCTTTCGGGTCTCAAATTCCGCATGGGCGCGGCGTCCACCGTAACGGGAGCGGCGCTGATCAATTCGGTCATGATTCTGGCGGCGGAAAAGATCATCGAAAGGGGCGGCGAGCCCCTGGCGTTGCCCAGCGGCAATGTTGAGGCCGCCGATTTCACGCGAATCCAGGAGGCAATGCAAAAGTACCTCGGCCGCATTAAATATCTATAGGAGAGAGCCCAAGAGATGGCAAAGGGAGATATTTTATTCAAAAACGGCGCGGTCATCCTGCCCGACACCGTTCTTTTCAAAAGCGACGTGTTGGTGAAGGAGGGCAAGATCGCGGAGGTCGGGCCCGACCTGAGGTGTCCGCGAGGGGCCGACGAGATCGACGCCACGGGACGCCACGTCGCGCCGGGATTTATCGATATGCACATCCACGGCGCGGTGGGGGAGATGTTCGAGTTCGCCGACGTGGACGGCTACACGAAAATCGCAGCGACCCTCGCCCGGTCGGGAACCACCGGTTTTCTCGCCACACTGTCGGCGATGCCGCATGAAAACACGCTGGAGGCCATTAAGACGGCGAGGAAATTCTCCGACGTCGCGGGTGAAGCGAAGCTGCTGGGAATCCACCTAGAGGGCCCGTATCTCAGCCCCGAGGCTGCGGGCGCGCAGATGGTCTCGGCGATGCGGCGGCCCTCGCTCGACGAGCTTGCCGAGTACAGAGACTCCGCCGGAGGCATGCTCAGGGTCATGACGCTCGCTCCCGAGTTGGATGGCGGGCTGGAACTGATCTCGGCACTCAGGCAACACGGGATTGTCGCGGCGGCGGGCCACTCGAACGCGACTTTCGATGAAATCAAAGAGGCCGTCCAGGCGGGGCTAACCCACATCTCGCACACCTACAACGCCATGCGCGGACTGCACCACCGGGAACCGGGAGTCGTCGGCGCGGCGCTGGCCATGGACTTGTTGACGACCGAACTCATCTGCGACGGACATCATGTCCATCCGGCGGCGGTCAGCGTCGCTATGCGCTGCAAACCGCATGAGAAGATCGTGCTCGTAAGCGACGCAGTCGCGGCGCTGGGGCTGCCCGAAGGCGATCATGATTTTCTCGGCGTGCCGGTTTTGGTGAAGGACGGCGCGGTCAGACTCAAACACTCTGACAGTCTTGCCGGCAGCGTGCTTACGCTCGACGTCGCAATCAAGAACGCGTTCGGCTGGTTCGGCAATATCGCGCTAAAAGAGTTTTTCATGATGGCGTCGCTGAATCCCGCGAAGGTGATAGGGATGGACGCGTCGAAGGGCCGGATAGCCGTCGGCAAGGACGCCGACATCATCTTGATGGACGAGCATTTCAACGTGACCTTGACGATGGTCGAGGGACGGATCGTTTACAGGCGGCAATAGCCATGGGATCGATTCCAGGACCTCAGGCCGTGACGGATACAGGACCCGCAAGCATATCGAAGGAACATCTCTCCCGGGCGGTTATCCGCAAGTACAGCCCTGAAGACCGGGCCGCCGTCCGCCGGATTTGCTATGACACGGGCTTGATGGGCGACCCGATCGATCCTTACTTCGGCTGTTTCGACCTGTTTGCCGATTACTGGATGGACTATTACACCGATCATGAGCCCGAGTCGGCCTTCGTAGCCGAGTTTGATGGACGGGTGATCGGTTATCTTGTGGGATGCAAAGACACGTCGGTGCAGCAGGAGGTGCAGGAGAACACTATCTTGCCGCAGATCCGACGCAAGTTTCTTACTTTCGGCTACGGCGTCGAGTGGCGCTTCTTCGGGTTTATGCGGCGGTATTTGCGGAGCATGCTGAGGGGCGAATTCGTGGAAAGACCCATAGGGGGATTTCCTGCGCACCTCCACATGAACCTTGCCGAAGGCTACCGCAGCGGCGGGATCGGCTCTCGGCTGCTTTCGGCATATCTGGATTATCTCCGCGAAAACAACATAAGCGGACTTCACCTGGACACAACCACGCACAACAAGCTGGCGGTGCCCTTCTACAAGAAATGGGGATTCCGGCTCGTCGCGCGGCATCCGCTCTCGATGTACGAGGGGATCGTCCCGGAAAAAGTCGAGACCCTGTTTTTTGTTCGAGAACTCCCGTGATGTTCCTGCAGTGACGGTTCATTAAGCAATGGAGCCTATGAGATGATCCAACGCAGATACAATCTGAATTTATGTCTTTCGATCGCGCTGGGGGCGGTGCTACTGACGCTCGTGTTGGGCGCGCTGCAAAAGCACATGGGTATTTTCAGCGGCGCCGATGCGGCGGCGATCCAGATCGCGAAAACGCTGAGGGCGTCCTCCACGCTCACTTATGCGATGCGAGCCGTGACCTTCATGGGCGACGAAATGGGCGTAACGATCGTGATCTGCGTCGTCTATTGGCTCGGCTATACGACCGAAGCGGCGGCGTTCCTGCTTGTACTCCTGTTCGGCAATATTATCAATGGGCACATGAAGAACTTCTTCGAACTGTCCCGGCCACCGGAGCATGAAATCGAGTGGCTCTCCCACGCCGACGGCTACGGCTATCCCAGCGGGCACAGCCAGATGGGAATGCTGTATTCATGGTTGATATATTCTTTCGTCGGGAAATACTGGTATCTCTGCCTGCTGGCCGGGCTGCTGATGGCCGCAAGCCGTATATACTTGGGAGTGCATTATTTCTCCGATACCGTCGGCGGTCTGATCTGCGGATTCGGCGTTGTCGTCGCTGCGACGGGGATATACGCCCACGTGCGCGGGCTGGGCGCGCTGCACGAATCGATTCGGAATTCGACGGCGCTCAAGGTGGGTCTATCGCTGGCGCTGTCGGCGGCCTATCTTATCCTCGCGTGGGGACTGGACGGAGATTTTAAATATGCCGGTCTGCTGGCGGGCTTTTTCATTGTTTACTCAATACTGGACATGCATTGGCGAGCGCGGAACCCATTGTTTGCGATAGTGGCCATCGTGGTCGGCCTTGCCGTTCTGATGGCGGTCCGTGGCGGACTGAAGGCGATCCTGCCGGTCGCCAATGTGAGCGACTACTTCCGTTACCTTGTCACGGGGGCGCTGCTGGCGGGCTTGCCCGTCGTGTTTGCGAAAATCGGGTTGTTTCAGAAGGTCGAGAAATAAAAACCGCCGGTCATGAGAGGCTCGCCGATTTTCTCGCACCATTCGCACGTCCGCGCGGCGCATATATCGGAAGGAGAAAAGATGCGCATTCGCAAGGCCACCCTGGAAGACGAGGGCGAAATTCTCGCGCTTTTGAAACAGCTTCTGATTCCCGGCGGCGAAGTCGGCAAGGACTGGAGAGACGCGAAAGGCATGATCCGCAAGGTGATAGAAAACCCCGGTCTTGGCACGATCCTGGTAGCCGAGGAAGACGGCGAGATCGCGGGCGTGACCGCGCTTTCGTATCCCACGGCCATCCGCTGTAGCGGGCTCTACTGCTGCATCGAGGAAAACATCGTCGATCCGAAGCATCGCGGGAAAGGCGCAGGAAGCAAGCTCCTGAAGGCCGCCATCGCCGAGGCCGCCTTCAAGGGGTGCGACGAACTGCAGGTCAACAATCCCAGCGAGATGGGATATCCGCTCTATATCCGCAACGGCCTGAATGATAACGGCAAATCGCTCCGGGTCAAACTGCCGCTCGGCAACGCCGAAACGGACAAGTAGGGGCGATCCTTCAAGTCGCCTGTAATGCCAAAAACGCGGCATGCCCCGCGGCAATGCCGGCAGTTCGCGACCGCCTCCGGGATCGCCACCTTTCTCAAAGCTTTGTCTTCAGCCATTTGCCGCGTCCATATCGCA
>CBFDAY010000026.1:0-15367 GCA_965602895.1 uncultured bacterium | reverse complement strand
AGTCCCCTTGGAGTTTCTCCGCGGCGAGTCGCCCCTACAAAATCCCCCTTAGTCCCCCTTTAACAAAGGGGGAATTTGCCCACGAAAGACACAAAGAAGCCCCAAGATTCTTCTAACCACGGATTGCACGGATTAGACAATCTGTTGCCACAATAGGCCAAAGATTTTCTTGACCACGAATTACACGAACAAAAGAAAACAACAAATTACGCCTTTCTTGCAAGAAATGCAGATAATGGGCATGACCGTTGACGTTCAAAGGTCTTGCTGATAGAATGTTAAGGCTCGCCTTCGGCCATTGAAGGAGGAAAAGGGCTTAAGGCTCATGGGCAAGAGAAGCTGCTGATTTCATGTGCAGGTGCCCGCGAAATAGGCAGCAGGCGGAGCGCTCGGAGGTCGGATGCGCCTCGGGCATTCAAAAGTCCGAGCATTAAGAATTCCCGTGATTTCAGGCAAAAGAGGGACATCTGCAAGCCCATGCGGGGTCGATTATGGGAAATGGTATCCTTCTTGCATTCTGAGTTATGGTGTTGGCGCCACGTTCGGGCGACCGCAACGAGGCACACGCGTGAGGTGAGAAAGTGAAAAAGGTCGAGGCAATCATCAAGCCGTTCAAGCTCGAAGAAGTGAAGGAAGCCCTCTCCAACGTCGGCATCAAGGGACTCACCGTGATCGAGGTCAAGGGGTTCGGCCGGCAAAAGGGGCACAAGGAGCTATACCGTGGGGCGGAATACGAGATAGAGTTCCTCCCTAAAGTGAAGCTCGAGGTTGTGGTAGCCGAAAGCGAACTTGAGGCCGTCATCGAGGCGATCGTCTCTTCGGCTCGCACGGGGCGGCTGGGCGACGGCAAGGTGTTCGTCTCCCCGGTCGAAGAGGTAATAAGAATACGAACCGGCGAGCGCGGCAAGGAAGCGATCTAGATTCTATGGCGCGCGTCGGGACAATCGGGAAGCCTTCGCATGCGACAGTATTGTTCGGTAGCAAGCTTTAACCATGGCTATTCAGGAAGGGAGAGCGAAAAGAGATGACCCCGCAAGATGTTTTAAAGATTGCCAAAGAGAACGACGTGGAAATGGTGGACCTCCGGTTCATGGATTTCCCGGGATTGATGCAGCATTTCGCGATTCCGGCGTCGAAACTCGACGAGGAACTCTTCGAGGAAGGCATCGGTTTCGACGGATCGAGCATCCGCGGATGGCAGGCGATACACGAGAGCGACATGCTCATGCTGCCCGATCCGGCCACGGCCTTCATCGACCCGTTTTACAAAGCCACGACGCTTGTGCTGCAGTGCGATATCGCCGACCCGATCACGCGCGAGCGCTACAGCCGCTGCCCGCGCCATATCGCGCAGAAGGCGGAGAACTACATGAAATCCACCGGCATCGCCGAGGTCGCCTACTTCGGGCCCGAGGCCGAGTTCTTCATTTTCGACGACATCCGCTTCGACCAGAACGCGCACAGCGGCTACTATTTCATCGATTCGGATGAGGGAATATGGAATACCGGGCGCGTGGAGAATCCCAACCTCGGCTACAAGCCTCGCCACAAGGAGGGCTATTTCCCCGTGCCGCCCACCGATTCACAGGAGGACATCCGGGCCGAGATGGTCAAGATAATGATATCGTGCGGGCTGGACATCGAGGCCGAGCACCACGAGGTCGCCACCGCCGGCCAGGCCGAGATCGACATAGTGTTCGACTCGCTCCTCAGAATGTCCGACAAACTGATGCTGTTCAAATACATCGTCAAAAACGTCGCGAAAAAGCACAACAAGACGGTCACGTTCATGCCCAAGCCGATTTTCGCCGACAACGGCAGCGGCATGCACACGCACCAAAGCCTGTGGAAAAACGACAAGCCGCTCTTCGCGGGAGATAAATACGCGGGATTGAGCGATATGGCGCTTCACTACATCGGCGGATTGCTCAAGCACGCACCCGCGCTTACGGCACTGTGCAACCCGACGACCAACTCGTTCAAGCGCCTGGTACCCGGATTCGAAGCGCCGGTGAACCTGGCCTATTCGAGCCGCAACAGGAGCGCGGCCATTCGGATTCCGATGTACTCGCCGAACCCGAAGGCCAAGCGCGTCGAGTACCGCACGCCCGACTCCGCATGCAATCCGTACCTCGCGTTCTCGGCGATGCTGATGGCCGGTCTCGACGGCATCCAGAACAAGATCGACCCCGGCTCGCCGCTTGACAAGAACATTTACGATCTGCCGCCCGAAGAGCTGGCGCAGGTGCCGTCGGTTCCCGGTACGCTCGAAGATGCGCTGGACGCTCTCGAAAACGATTGCGACTTCCTCTTCAAGGGTGACGTTTTCACCGAAGACGTCATCAAAACCTGGGTCGAATACAAACAGGAGAACGAAGTGGATGCGCTCAGGCTCCGCCCGCATCCCTACGAGTTCTTCCTCTATTTCGATGTGTGAGCCATTCGCGCACGATTGAAAGGGCCGCCCGGCTATATCCCCGGACGGCCTTTTTTTCAGGCCGATTCTCTGTGGAGGGCAGGATTCATTCGGCGGCGGAAGATTCCCGAATCTCGGCGGAATTAGGGAGCGTCGCTTCAGCGCCCCCGGCCGCATCATCCGCGGCCGGATTCGCAGGAAACATCTCAAGCTCGATTGTCTCCGCGCCATCATCCTCCAGCGCATCGAGGTTCCGGCCGATCATCTCGTTGGAGGGATCGAGACGTTCGGCCTTTTCCAGCGCCGCCCGCGCCTCTTCATATCGTCCCATCCTGGAATATGCGCCCGCCAGGTTATTCAGAATGACCGGCGACGCCGGCGTGAGATCGAGCGCGCGCAAATATTCGGCGACGGCTTTTTCATACTTGCCGCCCTCGCAGAGCCGGTTTGCGCGGATATGCAGGGCGCGCGCCTCGGCCTCGACCGAGATTGTTGAAGGGAGTGACTGTCCGGCAGCGTCTTCATTGCTTTCGGCTTGCACGACATACTCAATCTCGACGATCTTTTGCCTCGCGATCTCGCTGTCAGGCTCAAGGTCCAACGCCTCCGAGAATCGCTCCCCGGCCTTCTCATATTCGCCCAGCTCGAAATATGCCGAGCCAAGTCCGACGAGCGCCTCCACGCTATCGGGACAAAGATCGAGTGCGCGCGAAAAGGCGTCGGCCGCCTGCTCGTTCGCGCCCCTGGAAAGGTATATGCCACCCACAATGCTCAGGGCCTGCGCTTTTCGCGCCGGATCGAGATCCGTACCGGCGGATTGGGTATCTTCCGGTGAGACGGTCTTCGCCGGCGCGATCCGTTGTGACAGCTTTGCCAGATTCTCCTCGACATCTATCGCCGTCGGGTCCGCCTTGAGGGCCCGCTGAAAATGTGTCCTGGCCCGCTCGAATTCCCCCAGCTTCATGTATGTCAGCGCAATGTTATTGTTCGCCTCGAAGCCGTCCGGATCAATGGCGATGGCCTTTTTGAATTCCTCTTCGGCGCGCCAATACTCGCCGTTCGCGTAGAGGGCCGCGCCGGTGTCGATGTGTTGCCTCAGCGATCCGATCGTCGCGGGACGATATGTCTTTGATCTATCATCTCGATCCCCCGTGAGTGACCGGAGATTCATCCGCGCATTCTTGTCTCCGGGATCTAACTCCAGCGCCCTTTCAAAAGCGTACGCGGCCTCCTCGCGCATCCCCGCAAGATAATACGTCGCCCCCAGATTGTTCCATGCGTCGGAATCATCCGGCTCCGACTCCAGCGCCTTATGATACATCTCTATGGCGCGGGAATACTCTTTTCTCGATCGATAAACCAGGCCGAGATTGTAATAGAGGTGCGGGTACTGCGGGTCGATTGATTCCAGTGCTTCAAAAGCATGCAGCGAGTCCGAGGGATTCCCCGCCTGATAGTAATGCACGCCTAATTTCGAAAGCGCGTCGGTGTAGTCGGAATCCTCGAAAATGGCCCGAAGTAATAAAATGCGGCGTTCATCCGCGAGCGACGCCGACATGGCCTTTCCGTAAAAAGACATGCCGGCGTGAGATTTCGTCGGAGCCCGGCCTATGCGAGCCGACTGGTCCTTCGTGTATTCGACGCCCAATGAGCCCGCCAGCAAGATCGACAGGCCGGCCAGGCTATCATGCAAATCGGAATAAGATGATACGAACGATGCTTCGTCGATAAGTTTTTCACCATCGGATGAGACACAAAATGCATTAACCGATACGACGCCCCGGCCCTCGTGGAAATCGCCTCCCAAAACAAAATCCACATCCGCCGAACGCGCGGCCGCGCATAGTGTAGACAGGAAAATCTCATCGCGCGGATCGCCTCGCCCCTCGATATGCTGGAGTTCCAGATTACGCGTGATCCTGATATCTGGCAGCATTCCCAGGTTTTTTTCGAGGGCGGACGCAATAAAGGGGCCGAGCCAATAAGTATCCTCCGAGGCGCTGAGGTTTGCAAGCTCTGCGATGTGAACGCGCAGCGGTCTTGCGCTTGAAGGAGCGGCGGCCGCCGTCATGAAAAGGCAGAGAATCACAATAACCGCAAGTGTGGAATTCTTTTTCATCGGAAACTCACTAATACGCCCCCTGTCGGCCTGTGGCAATGTATTAACTGAAATCTTGTCACATATTCGATGCTATTCAGGCGGCCGGTCCGGGCTTTGGGAAGAGCCTTCATCAAGCAGTTGCCTATAGACCTCCCGCCTGGAGATATTCAGTTCCTTGGCCGTTGCCCGCATGGCGTCCTTCTTCGACAGGCCCTTTTCCCGCATCAACGCTTCGACGAAATCGCCTGCGCTGCGTGAGCCGTTAAGTCGAGACGCAGGTTTTGCGGCCCAGGCGGCGCCTTCGATCACCACGACGCACTCGCCGCGCGGTTTCCGTTCACCCAAACGGATCGCCATTTCGGAGGCGCTCCCCCTCAACACCTCTTCAAATTTCTTCGTCAGCTCCCGGGCGACGGCAATCTTTCTATCGGGCGCAAGTTCCGCGATCGTATCGAGCAATGCCGCAAGCCGGTTGGGCGACTCGAACAGGACCGTTGTCGATCGGCTGTCTAGAAATTCAGCGAGACGGCGCGCTCGCTCGCTCTTTTTCCTCGGGAGAAAGCCCGCGAATTCAAACGAACTTGTCGGCAGACCGGATACAACGAGCGCTGCGATGATGGAGCTGGGACCCGGAACGACAGTGACATCGATACCCTCTTCGAGCGCGTGAGATATGAGGTCGTAACCCGGGTCGGAGATTCCGGGCATGCCCGCGTCGCTGACCAGGGCTATTACGCTGCCGTCCTTCATCTTCTTGATGAGCCTCGGGGTCTGCGCTTGCTTGTTATACTCGTGGTACGAAACCATCCTCGTATGAATATCGTAATGAGACAGAAGCTTGCGGGTTCGACGCGTATCCTCGGCGGCGATCAGGTCGGCCTGCCGGAGAATTCGGAGCGCACGCAGGGAGATGTCCTCGAGGTTTCCAATCGGGGTGCCGACCACCTGCAGGCCCGGCGGCGGCGTGGTTTCGCGGCTTTGCTTTTGGGCGGTCACTTTATTCCTTAGGAGGGGGAACCCGTCGCTCACACGCCCCAGTCGCGGGGATAGCGAAAATCCCTGTCGATGGTGCGGCTGGACAGTTTGGCGACCAGGGGCATACGGCGTTTATACTGCGTGCACTGGATCCTTTGAAAAACGTCGCGAATGAACTTCTCTTTGTAGCCCGCCTCGACGAGTTCGGAGATAGTGAAGCGCTTATCGACCATGAAATAGAGCAGCTTGTCGACCTCCTCGTACGTGAAGCCCAACTCGCCCTCATCGGTCTGTCCCACCCACAGGTCGGCGCTGGGCGGCTTCTCGATTATCTCGTCGGGCACGCCCAAAAAACGTGCGAGCTGCCTGACCTGCGTCTTGTAGAGGTCGCCCAACGGGTTGACGGCGCAGGCCATGTCGCCCCACAGGGTCGTGTATCCGAGAAGGGCCTCGGTTTTATTGCCGGTGCCCAGCACGAGCGCCTCACGATGAACGGATTTGTCGTAGAGAACTATCATGCGCTGCCGGGCCATGACATTGCCGCGCCGGGTGTTATCGGCATCGGCATGTTTATCCAGGTATGCGTCCACCATGGGCGTGATTTCGACCGTCTCGCATTTTATGCCCGTATTTTCGACGACTTCGGCCGCATGGCGGGCACTTTCGGGATTACTGGCTTTATAGGGCATTATTATGCCCCACACGTTTTCTTTTCCGAGCGCACGGGCCGCGAGGAAGGCCGACGTGGAGGAGTCCACCCCGCCTGAGATACCCACGACAACATGCTCAAAGCCTATCTTTGTCGCCTCTTCCCTGATGAATCGGGTGAGGATGTCGGTCACGATCTCGCAATTGATATCCAGTCTAATCTCCATCGGTCGGCCTCCCCCGCTTGGCGATGCGCCGTAGTTCCCTTATGGTCAGCCTTATGCGCTCGTCTCTTCTGACGGGCGTGTACATCCGGGCGCGCCTGACCTTTTCAGGATCAATATCGACGACCAGCAGATCCTCATCGAGATATCCCGCCTTGCCCGCCACCTCGCAGTCCGGGTCGATAATCTCCGAGCCGCCCCAGAAAGTCAGGCCGAGTTCGGGGAAGACGAGCAGTTGCACGCCTTTTTCTTTCGCCTCTCGGATGGCGCGTTCGGCGATTTCCATGTTGGCATCTATATTGCCAAGAGTGGGTTTTATCTGGGCGGTGGCGATTCTGATTTTCATCTCACAACCAAGCCGTTCTGCATAGACGGAAAAGCCAATGATTTCAAGGTACTATGCCTTTTAGAAATTAACACAATGCGTTCGGGCTTGTCAACAGCGTTGGAGTGTCGGAAAGCCTTCAGCCGAAAATATGTGCCCGCTGCCAGGCATGTTCTCGTCGATCCAGGGTTAATTGACTCGCAAAAGGAAGTCTGATATAATTTTTAGGTCAAAACCCTACAATACTGGGGACAAGCACCATGCCAAAAAAAGCCTTGCTTGCAGCATTTCTCTTCTTTGTCGTCACTGTGCTTTCAGGGTCGGTACGCGCCGACGTTATCACCATGAACAATGGACGGATTCATGAGGGAAAGATAACAGCCGAAGAGCAGGACCGGGTCCAGATCAAGCTGGAAGACAGCGGAGTCAGGCTCTGGTTCTCGCGCGAACATATCCTCTCTGTTGAAAAGGCCGAATCGGATGAGGACCCCGAGAAAGAGAAGGCCGAACCCGAATCGAATGAAGAGACGCCGATTGCTCTTGACGACGACGTTGCGCGCGCCAGGGAAATGCTCGAGAAGATGCGAGAGCAAGCCAAAAGCGCGCCCCCGGTCGTGAAGAAAAAGAACCACACCTCATTCACTAAGTCTCCCCCCCCTTCCCCCACCAAGACAAAAGCGAAACCCAAAGCGAAGCCTACCTTAAGTGATGATGAAATCGATAAACTGATTCATGCACTAAGAAGCGGTAAAGACGTTTACGTCCGCCTGGGCGCCTGCAAAAAACTCGGAGAGTTCGGAGCCACAAAAGCCATCCCCGATCTGATTCACGCTCTGGACGATGAGACTTCGCTCATCCGCAAGGCGGCCAATCAATCCCTTATCAAAATAACGGACCAGGACTTAGGATACAATCCCAATGCTCAGCGCAGCGTGCGGCTTTGGGCAATCGAAAAATGGGAAGACTGGTACGACGATATCAAAAAGGAAGAAGCCAAAGAGCAGCTAAAATCATTGTTCTAGCTTTCCGGTCGGGTGTTTCCCTCGCCTCGTTCCCACAGAATTCGAGCCCATGTTCCGCTCCAAATAAGGCAAAATACCCCTATCTGAGATCTCGGGACACACATCCATGTGATAAAGGCCAAAAACTTCGGGAGATTCCATATGAGAATCCGCATAATTATAATCCTTTGCGTCTTGTCGGCGATTTTCTCCGCTCCCGCCTCGGCGAAGCATGGGCCGGCGACACTGGTCGAAAGCGTTCCCAAGTGGAACATCGGCGATACGTGGCAATTTCGAATCGAGAAGGATCTTGACAGAACGGTAACTCAAGGGGCCGGGCTGCTTGAGATATCCATGCGCCTGGAAAATGTGAGCAGCACAATGTCCTACACCGTCGAAGGGATCATCGACGCGGAGGGCGAGCGGTGTTATCTGCTCCGGATCGCGGGCTCACAAACCATAACGGGAACGTATAGCGCCATGCAACTCCAAGGTGAAGCGGTGGGGGGCTCGCTTGTCCAGAAGTCGAGGGTTGAAGGCTCCGAATGCCGCCGGACGAGCGACCTGGCATTCGTGAGAGCGGAGCTGCGCTCGACTGGCGCCGTCGAACTCGGCGGCAGCCTGGGCGGATTGCCCACGCCGTTCCAGTCTCACTCGATCACGATCGCCAACCCTCCGGCAAGGGTGCTTCGTTTCCCCCTGGTCGAGGGCGAAAAATGGCGCGTCTCGACAACCTTGAGCACAACCTCGTCGGGCTCCTCGACGGATTCAATTGTTACGACCTTCAATTATAATTGCGAAGTCCTCGGCCTGCAAACAGTGTCGCTAAAGAACGGCGATACATACGAGTGCGTCACCATATCGCAACAGGGCACGCAGACCACGCAGTCGCAGGGTTCGGGCATCAACATCGATGATATCAATGGGACGTTGTTCTTCGCGCCCGCGCTTGGCAATAGGGTGAAAGATGAAGCCGAGGGCGAGGAACTCCTGCAATACACGGCGGGCGAGAAAATCGGCGACGAAGCGCCGGAGGAAATGCGGCAGCCGGAGCCACCGGCGGCGCTGCCTTAGCTCGTTTCACACATTGAACCTGAACTTGATCAGGTCACCGTCTCGAACTTCGTAGTCCTTTCCCTCGAGCCTGAGATGTCCTCCGTCGCGAGCGGCCTGCATCGAGCCGAGCTTGTCGAAGTCATTGAAATTGATGACCTCGGCGCGAATGAATCCGCGCTCCATATCGGAATGCACCTTACCGGCCGCCCTTACCGCCGGTGTTCCTCGGGGAATGGACCATGCGCGGATCTCGGTGTCGGCGATGGTGAAAAACGAGATCAGCCGCAGCATCTCGTAGACTTTTCCGACGAGCCTCTCCTTGCCGGAATCCCGAAGCCCCATCTCGGCGAGGAAGTCCGCCTGCTCCTGCGGCTCGAGTTCCGATATCTCAAGCTCGATCTCGGCGCAGTACTCCATGAGCGAAAGGCCGCTTCGCTCGGCATATCCCGCAACCTCGGGGTCCGGCGGCGCGCCGATATCATTCTCGCCGATATTCAGGAGAATCAACAGCGGCTTCCGGCTGAGGAAACTGAACCCCGAAAGCAGTTTGTTCTCTGTATCGTTCAACTCAAGATGGCGAAGCGGCTTTTCTCCGTCCAACCACTCCTTGACACGCAGGAGAGCATCCTTTTCCAGCCCCTTCGTATGCTCCTTCTCCATTCTCTCAAGCCGCTTTTCGGCCTGTATCAAGTCGTTCAGGCCGAGTTCGGCCTCGATGTTCCTGATGTCGCGGAGCGGATTATTCGAACCGAGCGGGTGGACAACCGAGGGATTTTCAAAGGCGGCAATGACGGCGACCAGCGCATCCGCGCTTCTGATCTCCGCGACCACGGCGGGCGTGAGGCCGGCGCCGGGCTTCTCCCCCGCCCCCCCGATAATGTCCATGAAATCCACGTCGGCGTGTATGACTTTCGGTGGTTTGAAAATTTCCGCAAGCCGCTCGAGCCTTGGGTCGGGCACCTTCACGTTTCCCATTTGAATCTCGCGCCCTCGGGCGCCGCCGGAGGTCGCGTGAGCCCCCGTCAGACTACCGAACACCGTGGTCTGGCCCGATTGCGAGAGACCGATCAGCGCAACTCTCATTTTGCACCCGCTGGGTTCTGCAAGAGAGAATCAAGACGCGGCCCGCAAGATACCTGATGGCGGCCCTCGCCGGATTGGCCGGTTGAGATGACGATTCGCCTGATATTCCGCGGCGACGGGCGCGAAAATTGGGCCGACGAACTCAGTCCCACCCCATGACCTTCTTTTTTGCGTCGATGAGCTGCTTGTGGGTAAGGTTCATCAGGTTTGCGAGACGATGTATCAGGTGGTCTTCCATCGCATCGAGGCGTTCGTCGGCATAGATGATCCTCCAGAGGGTTTCCATCACGCGCTCTTTTTCCCGGCTGGAATAGTTGTTGTCAATGACATTCGTAAACCGCCACAGATCGACGCTCTCCTTGCGTTCCTTGTGCGCAAGCTCCAGGAGTTCAGCGACATATTCGTCGGATAATTCAAAGTCCTCCTTCAGAATCCCCACTATCCGTTCTTCTTCGGCCTCGCCGAAGTCGTCGTCGGAATGGGCGACTTCCAGAAGCAGCACGCAGGTTGCAAGCTGGATGCGCGCGGCAATGTCGTTTTCCGTCTCCGGCTGAGCCTTTTGCTCGATGTCCGAAAAGAATTTCTTCAACCTTCTGATAACCATCGCGTTCCCTTTTTGACACATAACGAATCGGACCGTCACTTGCGCTCCCGCATTATGATATCACAAGATCGGCGCGAAACAAAGCAGCGAAACGGTCTTGCCCGAATCTGCCGCTAAAGGATTTTTGATATGGACAATGCGGCCGTTTTCGGCCTTGGCGGCGCAACAGTCCGCTTTGATAAATATCCGCCGGAGGCTCAAAGACGACCGTATTTCTCGTAAACATCGCGGAGCGAGGCGCCTTTCCTGAGTTCCTCGCGCGACCGCCTCTCGGCCTTGACGACTTCCTCGGCCTTTTCCACGACCAGTCTCAAGTCGGCGGAACGCGGGATAACAACAATGCCGTCGCGATCGGCAAACACTATGTCGTTCGGATTCACCTCAACTCCACCGCAGACGATCCTTTCGTTTATGCCTATAAGTTTCGCCCTGCCGACCGAATCGGTCGGTATGCTTCCCTTTGTCCAGACGGGAAAATCTATTTCCAAAACTCTCCGTATATCTCGCATGGGGCCGTCGACTACGGCGCCTTTAACGCCTCCGTAGTACTTGGTCGTCGTTGCCATAAGCTCTCCGTAGGCCCCGGCGCCCCAGAAACCATTTGTGCTGACGACGATTACCTGGCCCTCCTCGAGACTCCCGCAGAACGCATCCAGCAGCCCGACCACAAGGGATGGATCCATCTCCTCGAGAGTTATCTTTCTATCGTCCTTATCCTCGGCCATCGTGAATGCCGGCCCCGCTATGACCGCCTCCGGCATAATGGGCGCAAAACCCACTTCCATCACCTGCGACCATATGCCAAGCTCATCGAGCACATCGGAGACGGCGGCGGTATACAGCTTCTCCAGCCGTCCACAAAGCTGGAGCACTTCCTTCCTGCATAGGTCTTCTGCCACTTTTCTTTACCTCCGTATTGTCTTGCTAAAGGTTCGTCTGTCATGGGGAAATCTATCACCCGGACGGAAAGCCTGTCAAGCATACCTTTTGCAGGGGAAAATTCACGGGAACACATACCCGGACAACGATACATGCCAACCTGTCTTGCGACTGGAGGCCGAAGTTTGACCGGGTTCCCCTGGTTACAATAGAATACTCCAAGAAATGGGAGAGGCTCTTTCATATCGCAAAAAGAGGAGTCAATAATGTCATTGAAAAAGAGAAGCAAGGTGCTGCACGAGAACCAGGACAGGACCGCCACCGCCATAGTAAGGCGGGAACTCCTTAAGGCAGTCGGTCTCACTGACGAGGAGATAAACCTTCCGTTCATCGGTATTGCAAACTCATGGACCGAGCTGACTCCGGGCCATATACACCTGCGACAAATAGGCGACGCAGTAAAAGCCGGCGTGAGGCTTGCGGGGGGCACTCCGCTGGAGTTCAATACGCCCGCTCCGTGCGACGGTTACGGCAACGGCCTGGAGGGCATGAAATACGTGCTGCCGCAGCGCGACCTTACCGCCGATTTCATCGAGATGATGATTCGCGCGCATCATCTGGACGCGGTGGTTTTCATTTCCTCCTGCGACAAGATCGTTCCCGGCCAGCTACTTGCCGCCGCACGGCTCGACATCCCGTCCATCATGGTAACGGGCGGCCCGATGCTTCCATTTGACATGTTCCTGCCCAAGGATGCGCCGCGGATACTCAGCCAGCTCTGCTGTCCCGGCGCCGGAGCCTGCTCCGGCATGGGAACGGCAAACACGATGCAGTTTCTCTCCGAGGCCCTGGGTATGAGCCTGCCCGGTTCCGCCACAACACATGCGGTACATTCGGAGAAGATCCATGAGGCGAAAAAGAGCGGCATGCAGATCATAAAGCTGCTCGAGGATGACATAACGCCGAGAAAAATCATGACCAGGAAGGCACTGGAAAACGCCGTCATGATCCAGCAGGCTACAGGCGGCTCGACCAATGCCGTGCTCCACCTTCTTGCGCTGGCAAGCGAATTGGGAATCGATCTGGACATCGGCCTTTACAATGAGTTCGGCAAGAAGATACCTCACATCTGCGGTGGAATGCCGTCGGGACCGTATTTCATTCTCGATATTCACAGGGCCGGCGGCGTGCCCGCGGTAATGCTTCAACTCAAGGATAAGCTCCATATGAATGCCATGACGGTGACCGGACAGACCCTGGAGGAAAACCTGGCCGGAAAGCTGATCCTGGACGAGGAAGTAATCAGACAGACCGACAACCCGTTTCACGATGAGGGCGGGATCGCCATCCTGCGCGGCAACCTCGCGCCCGAATCTGCCGTCGTCAAGCAAAGCGGAGTCCCGGAAAATATGCTCTTCCATCGCGGTCCGGCGCGAGTTTTCGACTGCGAGGCCGACGCAATACAGGCCGCGTTTGACCATAGGTTCAAAGAGGGCGACGTTATCGTGATCCGCTACGAGGGCCCGAAGGGAGGTCCCGGCATGCGTGAGATATTAACGGTGACGGAGCTTTTGTTCCAGATGAACCTGGCGGAGAGTGTCTCCATAATAACCGACGCGCGATTCTCCGGCTTCAGCCGCGGGCCGGCAGTCGGTCACATCAGCCCCGAGGCCTGGGAAGGCGGACCACTTGCCGTAGTCGAAGAAGGAGATATCGTGGAGATCAATATTCCCGAGCGAAGCCTGCGGATCGAGCTGTCCGACGATGAGATCCGAAACCGACTGAAGCAATGGAAGAGACCCGAGAGAGAGGCAGACGGCTATATCGCCAGATACGGCGCGCTCGTTTCATCTGCTCACACCGGAGCAATCCTGAAAATATAAATCGAAAAACAGTTGTGTTTGATGGTCGCGCTTTGTGGGATGGCGACTCCCCGGGAACGACTCCAGAGCCCAGACCGTGAAAACTGGAAATTGCACCAGTCATTATCGAGAGCATCTTGAAGGCCGAATGTAAAACCGAAACATAGGCTCTCCGACCTTATCATATAGTCAAGCCTTCGATAGGATTTACACTCTCCGCCCCATACATACGGCTAATAAAATAATCCTGCCTTTTCGTCAATTTCCGGGATAAACACCGCTCGAACGGCGCTTGGCCGGAATGGCGCACAGTGTGCCTTATACTCTCGGTCCGTCGCTGCCAGCGGCCGACGGCGTGCCGTGCCCTTCGCAAATTGTCATTGCGCGGGAGTGAATGATCGCAGATCAGAGCGACCGCGGCAACCTTAACCAAGACTATCCCTGACATAATCAGCAGACCTTCCTCATTTTTTGCTTGACAGATGTCAGGATGTATGATATATATTGTACGAGCGCCCAAACAAACAATGAGGGGAGGCCGGTAGCGTGGGAAGGAAAAGCCTGGCAAAGCAAAGACGCGCGCAGATCATCGACGCGTTCTATCGCTGCATCAAGCGGGACGGGCTCCAGAACGCTTCAACCCGCCGCATAGCCGAGGAAGCCGGCGTCAAGCCCAGCATCCTGCATCACTACTTCAAGGACCGCGACGAGATGGTCGAGGAACTGGTCAAGAGAGTCGTCGATGACATGACGGCCCGCTACGCCGCCGAGATAAGCCGTTACAAAAATCCCAAGACGCGCTTCAATAAGGGGGTCGAATTCCTCTTCGGCCCGGAAATGATAAGCGACGATGAATTCGGCTTCTTCTATGACTGCTGGGCCGAAGCGAGGAGTAACGAAAGGGCTCGCGACAGCTTCACGATGTTATACCGCCGCTTTCGCGATGCCATCGTTAACCTGCTTATCGAGACAGACAAATCGGCGCGGCTTTCGCCTGCGCAGATAAAAGAGCTTGCCACGATGCTCGTCGCAATACAAGACGGCATCTCCATCCAATGGGATATGGACCGCAAGAACGTGTCCCTTAAAAAAATGACACGCATGACAAAACGGTTGATTGAACTATACATAGAAGACGCCGGTCGCGCGCGGCGCGCGAAATAAGAACCCACGAGACCGGATCATGCGGCGGACTATTTGAAGCCAATGTCAGAGAGCCGAAACATCGCAGAGACCGGACGGCGGATCCCCCTCGGCGTAAAGATCGCGTACGGCGGCGCGGAAGGGGCTTCATCGCTGGTCTTCATCGCCCTGGGGATATATTTCCTCGTCTTCTTGACGGACACCGTCGGCATCAGCCCTGCAACCGGAGGAGGAATACTGTTCGCCGCCGTCATGTGGGACGCCGTGACGGATCCCGCCATGGGCATCATATCGGACCGGACTCGCAGCGGTCATGGAAGACGCCGCCCCTATCTCCTCGCGGCGGCCGTCCCGTTCGGCCTGATCTTCTGGCTGTTGTTTTCAACGCCGCGCCTTGAGGGATACGCGCTTGTCGCCTACTACGTGGCCATGGCCTTACTCATGCATACGGCGATCACGATCGTCGATGTGCCCTACACCGCCATGGCGCCGGAGATGACGAAGGATTACGACGAGCGCACCAGCCTTGTGAGCTATAGGGTAGTCTGGAGCCAGATAGGCTCGATCATCGGCGCCGCGGCGCCATTATTGATAATGAAACGGTTTTCCGATCCCAAAACCGGCTGGTCGGCGATGGGCGCTATCTTCGGCGCCGCGTGCGTACTGCCGATACTGCTCACATGGCGCGGCACTCGGGGATGGGAGCGCTACGCCGAGGATACCGAGCCGCTGGCCTTAAAGGACGTCGCGGGGGCGTTGCTTGGGAATCGTTCGTTCCGTTATGTGGCGGGGGTTTACCTGTTCAGCATAACCACCGTATATATGATCTCGGCGATAGCGGTGTATTTCCTGGAATATTGCCTCGGATTTTCCGAAACACAGATTTCAGTGTTCTTTCTCTTCTTTTTCGTTTGCACGCTGCTATGGGTGCCCGCGATCACCTTCACTTCCAATCGCCTGGGCAAACGCGGCGCTTTCATGCTATTCATGGCTCTCTGGGCGCTTGCCTACGGGGTCGGCAACATGTTGATAAAACCCGGCCAGGACCTC
>CBFDAY010000025.1:0-15414 GCA_965602895.1 uncultured bacterium | reverse complement strand
CGCTTTTGCCTTTTGCGACGAAAAGTCTGAGATTTCCGGTTTCCGGATCGCTAAGCATGATTGAGCAATTTTCGGCGGGGGTGAACTCGATGATGACGGCTACTAGAGAAAGGCATAGGCTCGGCATGTCGTCCAGAAGAGCGACAAGCGAGTTTATGCGGCTTATAAGACATAACTGCGAGAGAGCTTCTTCATAGCGGCACTTTATTTCCTCGCTGATATGCCGATCCGCCGAGTTGTCCCTGCTTATTCCTTCGATAATACTGTTGCTCATTGTTACTCCTTTGTTTCAGAAATTTCTGCGGAAAAGAGCGACGAAATGGCGCCTTTTCCCTCGGCAAGCGCGTCTTTGAGTTCGATCAAATCAAGCCGGCCGAGCTTGAGCTGATCCAGGATCGCGCTCTCCAGAGGCTCTACGAATGCCCTTTCTTCGAGGGATAGCTGCTCCTTAAGGCACAGATGATCAGCCAGATGAAGTATTGCGGCAAGCGAATTGTAACGCTCGTCCCGCGCTATCATTCCATGATGATTGGCTATCGTAAACACGACGGCCTTGGGAAATTGCCAGCGTTGCGCCAGCCACATTCCCACCTCGGCATGGGTGAAGCCCAGCACCTCGTCCTCGCTTTGAACCGACGTCAGGGGCACGGCGGCAAGGCGCCGGAGCACGCGGTTGTAGCTGTTGGGAAAGTATATGGCAATGAGCGCTTTCCCGATGTCGTGCAGCAACCCGCAAACGAAGGTGGTTTCCAGTTCGGCCCGATGGGTCATGGCCGCTATTTTTTTTGACATATAGGCGCAGGCAAGCGAATGCGTCCAAAATCTGTTTCTGTCGAATCGGCAGGTGCCGTCGTTCTGGCCGACAGTTTCTGTAAGGAGCGAACTCAAGGCGATGCTCCTGACCGCCTCGTATCCGACCACTTTTATCGCTCGTGAAACGGCTGAAACCTCCTGCGAAAGGCCAAAAAAGGTAGAGTTTGCGACTTTGAGAATGTTATCGACAAGCGCCCTGTCGGTTGATATGACCCGCGCCATATCATCGGGGCCGCTCTCGGCTCCGGTGACTTTGAGAATCCTGCTTATCAGCACGGGCATCATCGGTAGCTCAAGCACTTCTAGAATCAGGAGCCTGAGTTCCTCTTTTCCGCATAATCTCTTCGATGACCGCAGGTTGGCCACATCTGTGCTGGATATTCGCATACAGAAATCCTCGAGACAAAGAAGCCGCACGTCATGTTTGGAGAGCTTGGCTTTATCTGGAAGCCCCGTTATGAGCAAGGAAGATGCCAAATAATATAGTCTATAGGTAAAGGGCGGTTGGCCACAATATCTAGTGGTATGCAAGTGTGAAATGATTGGAGGGCCACAACAAGTTTTGATGAGGTCGCAAATCGAACGCACGCGTAAGGACGGGTGTGCACAAAAACGAGCGAGCCGTCAGGAGAGCCCCAGCTTGTCCATCTGATATTTGAGCGTGCGCCGGCTGGTCTTCAGCATTTCAGCGGCGCGCGTCTGAACGCCGTTGGCCCGACGGAGTGCTTCGGAAATGATCTCGCTCAAGAATTGCCGCTCGGCTTGTTCGAGGGAGAGTTCGCCGGAGAAAATCTTTTTGGAGTATTGGCCGATGTCGTGTTTGGAAAGACGCACGCTTTCCGGGAGGTCTTCGAGCTCGATGACGTCATTCTTGCAGAGGACAAGCAGCCTTTCCACGACGTTTTGCAACTCTCTGACGTTACCGGGCCATGTATGGGTCATGAGCAGATCGACGGCTTCGCCGGTAAATGTTTTTGCCGGGACTTCCAGTTCGTCCGAGAAACGCTTTAAGAAATGGTCGAGCAGCAGGGGGATGTCTCCGCTGCGTTCCCTGAGCGGGGGGATGGTGATGGGCACCACGTTTATCCGGTAATAGAGGTCTTCCCGGAATTCACCCTTTTGGACCGCTTCCTCAAGGTCCCGGTTGGTGGCGGCGATAATTCTTGTATCCACCGATATGTTTTGTGTCCCTCCGAGGCGGATGAATTCGTGCTCCTGCAAGAAACGCAGCAATTTGACCTGTACCGCCGGCGGAATCTCGCCGATCTCATCGAGGAACAATGTGCCCTTGTCGGCAAGTTCGCATCGCCCGATTTTCTTCGTAGCGCCCGTAAAAGCGCCCTTTTCATGGCCGAACAGCTCGCTCTCGAAAAGAGAATCAGGCAGCGTGTTGCAGTCCAGAGCGACGAAAGGCCCGCTCTTTCGGCGGCTGTCTTTATGGTAATGGATCGCCCGCGCGACAAGCTCTTTGCCCGTGCCGCTATCTCCGAGAATGAGCAGCGAAGTGCGCTTGTCAGTGAGCTGTTCGATCTGCCGATAGATCTCCTGCATCGGCTTGCTTTCGCCCACAAGGCTCTCAAATCCGTAGTGTTTGTGGATCTGGGAGCGCAGGTTGCGGACTTCTTTGACAAGCGTTCGATTCTCCATGGCCTTTTCGGCCACCAGCCGGAGTTCCTCGACGTTGAAAGGCTTGGTGATATAGTCAAAGGCGCCCAGCTTCATGGCTGATACGGCCGAGCTGGCGCCGCGAGAGGCGGTCACCATGACGACCGGCGGCGGGTCGTCGCGCATCTGGACGCGATTGAGCATTTCCAACCCGTCGATCTCGGGCATTTTTATGTCAAGGAAGATCAAGTCGACCTCATTGTCGCCGATGTGTGAAAGAGCCTCGGCGGCGGACTCCATGGCTACGACATCGTAGGTGTCCTTGAAAATGTCGCGACATGTCTCGAGCACGTTGCGGTCATCATCAACCGCCATTAATATAGGTCGCCCCAAAGCAGTCTCCATTAGGTTGGTCTAAAATTAGCAACGGGTCAAACGCATTTTAGCATAGGTCAAATACCATGTCAAGAACGCCGACGGCGACCTCTTATGATATAATACCGCTGGGTGTTCGGATTGGAGGAGCCGTGGCGTCGAGCGCTCCTTGCGGGACCGAAAGAGTGGGGGGATTTTGATCGTCGACGGTCGACTCGTTTACGACATTGTCGAATAGCTTGAGGATTAATGGATTACAAGCGAGCAATTCTTAATTTCAGCTTCGTTGTGCCAGGCGCCGTGGCGGGAATGGCCCGGCCGGGGCTTTCCGACTCGCTGGCCGAAGATGTCGCCTTTCTGAAAACCGAGGGGATCGGAGCGATTATCTCATTGTCAGAGAGCCCACTGGATGAATCTATACTGCGCGAAAACCGAATGCCGTATCTTCATTTGCCGGTCAACGACTTCACCGCGCCCACAATAGAGCAGGTGGAGCAATGCATGGAGTTCATCGATCGGATGGCTTACAAAGGAGACTGTGGCGTGGCGGTGCATTGCGGCGCCGGCTGCGGCCGCACGGGGACGATGCTCGCCTGCCATCTTGTGAAAAAAGGCAAGGCAGCGGAAAAAGCTATAGATGAGATCAAGGCCCAGCGACCCTGCTCGATCGAGACGGACAGTCAGCAGGCGCTTGTATACCATTATGAGGAATACCTGAAATACCAGCCGCCGGTGGATTGACATTGGAACCGGAATCCCGCCTCAAGAGTTTCAGCAGACCGACATTCCTTGCCGATGAGATGCTCGGGCGGCTCGCCAAATGGCTTCGGCTCCTGGGATATGACACCAAATATGTCCGAGGCATCCCCGATTCGGATTTGCTGGATATCGCGGAGTCGGAAGACAGAGTTGTCAGTCGTGAGTTCACTGGAGTTGGGAGCTTCACCAATTTCAAGTGTTCGGAGAATAACGGTGCGACCGAAGGGCGCATTATCACCGAAAATATATTTTCGTACATGGCGACCATTGGCGCGATCAGCTAAAGCAGGTTTTCACGGCGGCAAAGCTGGACTGCGAATCGGCCCTGACAATATGCGCCGTCTGCAACAAACCGCTCGCCTCGGTCGGCAAGAGCTTGATAAAATCACGTGTGCCGCCCTATGTGTATGAGACCCGGCAACGCTTCTCAATGTGCTCCGGCTGCTCGCGAGTGTATTGGACGGCCACTCACACCGAGAAGATTATGGGCGAACTCGCCGAGCTAAAGGGAGGATCTGCGACATGAACCGAAGGCTCATCTTCATTTTCTCCATATTCCTGGCGGTGATGACAGGGTTTTTGATGCAATCGCAGGCCAGGACCGCCTCGGCGCAAGAAGAGCCGCTCGAGGTGTTGCTGCCCTCTGTGGCGGGAGCGTTCTATCCCGCCGACGCCGAATCACTCAGGGCCGACATAAACCGGCTCCTGGAATCCGTAGACCCGCCGGAGATAGACGGCCGGATCGTCGCCGTCATTGTTCCGCATGCCGGGTACATATATTCCGGATCGGTGGCGGCATATGCCTACAAGGCTATTGCCGGGCAGGCCCAAAGACAAGCCGATAAGCAGCTGGATGCAGTATTCGTGCTCGCGTTCAGCCATAGGGGCGGTTTTCGCGATGTCTCCGTCTACTATAAGGGCTCGGTCGAAACGCCCCTTGGAAAAATTGCCGTAAATGAAAAGCTTGCCAGGGAATTTATGCTTTCCGATCCCCGCCTGTCTTTCTCGCAGCGGGTGTTTCAGGGCGAGCATTCGGCCGAGGTGCAAATGCCCTTCATCCAGTCGGTCCTGCCGGATGTCCCTGTAGTGCCCGTCATGTTCGGCCGGCAGACGACCGCAAATGTCGAGGCGGTATCCAAGGCGCTTGAAAAGATCGCCACGAAGTATCATATCCTGGTTGTGGCGACTACCGACCTTTCGCACTACAATCCCTATGAAAAAGCAAAAGCCCTCGACGCTGTAACGGTAAGCCGCATCATGGAAGGCGATCCGAGAAAGATGGCTCGCTACGCAGACGAGTATCACGATAGGATGTGCGGGTCGGCCCCGGTGGTGACGGTCCTCTCATTCGCAGAGAGTCGGCATGCCGAGCCCGTATTGCTGAAATACGCCAACTCGGGCGATACCTCCGGAAGAAAGGACGCTGTCGTCGGGTACACCTCGATCGCTTTTGTCAGAAGAGCCGGGCAAAGCAAACAAATAGAAAAAACCGATGCCGTGACCGGCGCCGGAGCGGGGACGGGGGAGTCGGGCGACGAGTATCTTTCTGATGACGAAAAGAAAGCGCTGTTGCGACTGGCGAGAAGCTCGCTCGAATCGATCGTTGTCGAGAAAAAGCTTCTCGAAGTCGATGCGCCTGACAGCGAGAGGCTGAGGGAGGACGGGGCCGCGTTTGTGACGCTCAGGAAAGGCGGCAAACTGCGCGGGTGCATCGGACGCATGGAGGCGGCGACCCCTCTGTATCAGACCGTGGTCCGGATGGCTGCCTCCGCCGCCACGCAGGACCGTCGATTTCCCCCGGTGCGGCCCGACGAGCTTGAGGATATCCATATTGAGGTCTCCGTAAACACGCCCCTCCGCCCAGTGGCGGGATCTGAGGAAATCGTTCTTGGGAAGCACGGTGTCGTGGTGGCGAAGGGACTGCGCCAGGGAGTGTTTCTCCCACAGGTCGCCACTGAGACCGGCTGGACAAAGGAGGAATTTCTGCAATACTTATGCTTGCACAAAGCGGGCCTTGAGCCCGATGCTTACAAAGACGGGGCACGGCTGTACGTCTTCACTTCCGTTGTTTTCGAGGAGGAAGAGTAGCATTTTCTATGCCAAGCAAGGCCTTCTAGACCGTATTATCAGATAAAATCTTTTTGCTTGACAAGGAGTATTCCTATGATATTATAGCAGCATCCGTTGTTCCGCTGAACCATTTTGGCGTCTTCTCTCAATCGAAAGCAAGCCTGGTCGAACATGCGCCGCAATACCCCGCAAATCGCGCATCAAGCCAAAGAGAAGATACTCATAATCGATAGCGATCCTGTGACGACGGCCTTGCTTCGCAGCTACCTGGAGGACGAAAAAGGGTATCTCGTTCTCACCGCAGGTAGCGGAAGCGCCGGAGTCAGAATAGCCGTCGAGCACCTGCCCAACCTTATTCTGCTCGACTTTCGCCTTACCGATATGAGCGGGCTTGAGGTCCACGACAAGCTTCGCCTCAAACCGGTCACCGATCGAATCCCCATCGTATATGTCTCGTCTTTTCTGACTCTTCGAGTGGTCGAACAGGCGAGCGACAAGGGTGCAAAAGGATTCCTCCGCAAGCCCTTCACCCTTTCTGAAATGTACAGGAAAGTCGCGACCGTGCTCAGTTCGACATAGCGCGCCTGCTAGCCCCCGATCTCGCCGAGCAGGATCGCTATTGCCTTTCGCCTTATCGGTATCCCCTTGACGCACGAGCATTGGGAGCAATCGGAGCATCGGTTTACGCCCAGCTCGGCCGCCTGCTCTCGCCTGTCTGTCCGGTCGCGCGGGTCGAGGTGGAGCTGCGCCAGCCTGACAAAAGTGTATGGGCCGCCAAAGCTCTCGTCTTCACAGTCGAAGTGCGGGCAGCTCGAAACGCATCCGTAGCATTCCAGGCATCCTATAAGGAGCCCATAGTCGCCGGGAACAGCTATCGCGCCGAGCGGGTCGTCGAGTGATGACTCTACGTATAGCCGAAGGGCGGACAGTCTGCGATCGAGCGGCGATCGGTCGACGATGAGGTCTCTTACGGCGGGTAGGTTTTTGAGCGGGGAGATTCTGATCCCGTCTTTTGCGCCGGCTACGCAGGCGAGCCGGGGGCGGCCGTCAACTTCAAGGGCGCATTCGCCGCACTTGGTCGCGCGGCATCCATACCTGAAGGCGAGCGTAGGGTCGTGATTCTCGTATATGTAAAGGAGGGCTGAAAGCACCGTTGCGCCCGGCTTGAGCGGCACGGAGTAGTTGTGCGCGACGCACTTGTTCAGCGCCGGATCGTATCGATCCACAACAATGGTCGCGTTTCCCATCAGGAGTCATCTCCGAGGTTCAAACGGGCGTCGAGGATCCTTGCCTGTGTCTTTTTTGGCAAGAGGCTCAGGATAATAAACTGAATTCGCTCGCGCGCGGCGTTGGGGCCGCCCTTGGCGTCCAGCCCGAATTTCGACAATGCGACGTCCTCCGCTTTCAACGACAGGCGGCCGTCATCCATGCGCAATATGATGTTCTTGAGCCATTTCCCGTCGTCGCGTTGGGGATAGTCGAGGCGCACGTGTCCGCCACGGGATTCGGTCCTTGCCTGAGCGCTTCGGACTACCGCCTCGGCGGCGACCAGCATTCCCTTGAGTTCCAAGGCCTCGAGCCATTGCGGATTGCACTCTCTTCGATCCAGGACGCCGACATCGTTCTGTTGTTCGGCCAACTCTGATATCTGCCGGAGCGCGGAAGCAAGATGGGCGGCATCCCGCAAGGGGCCGACGTTCTCCCACATTAACGACTGCAAACTTCGCTGAAGATCGAGGGGCGAGTGACTTCCGGATTTCCCCAACATGCTCTCCGCCTCGGCGCATGCGTTGTCTGTTTCCGAAGCTTCGATTGACGGGGAGTCCATTCCCATTGCGGCCTCGGCGGCGAGCTTGCCCGCGAGGCTGCCGAAAATGAAAAGTTCCGCCAAAGAGGTCGAGCCGATGCGGTTTGCGCCGTGGAGGCCGCCCTGTGCTTCTCCGACGGCGAAAAGGTTTTCCACGCCGTACGCGCGGCAGTCGGCATCGACCCTCACTCCCCCCATCTGGTAATGGGCTGTCGGGAAAACGTCCCATGGGACTTTGCCTTTGGCGGCCTCCTCCCCGTATGCCCGCTTTACGCCCTCGATCATCGCCGGGAAAGTGCGCCTCAGGAACTCGAACATCTTCTCGCCCAGAACCCGCCCGAGGTTGGGCGCCAGGTCGAGCAGCATGCCTCCGTGCACGGTGGCGGCGCCGCGTTCCTTTGCCAGAGACATGGCGGCGGAAACCTCGGCCCGCGTTTTGGAGCGAACGTTTTTTATGACGTCATTTCCATTGGCGTCGAGTAGTCTTCCATGCGGGCCGGCGATTGCAGGCTCGCCGCATATGATGCCCACCATCGAATCCGGATGCGTAATGGCGAAGGGGATAAACTGCTGCTGTTCCATGTCGACGAGTTCGGCCCCGGCATCGAGGGCCAACGCAAAACCGTCGCCGGTCATCGCGCGTGAGTTGCTGGTGTGCGGATAAAAGAGCCGGCCAAGACCGCCGGTAGCGAGTATCGTCTGCCTGGCTCCGACGGCGACGAACTCACCGGTGAGGCGGGTGAGGCACAGCGCCCCGGTGACGGCGCGGCCGTTCTTGAGAAGGCTCAATGCAATCGTCTCGTCGAGAATGCGAACGCCACGCCGCGCCGCGGTCGACCTGAGGGCCGTGCCGATCGGGATCCCTTCCGAGTATCCGGAAAGCGTACGCGGAAGGCTGTGTCCGCCAAGTGGGACTGGTAGGGGAGCGGGTTCGCCGGAGGATTTGCGGGAGAACAGGACGCCGAATTGTTCCATCAGCTCGGCGGCGAGATGCGCGCGATCGCAAAAGCTTTCGAGGAGCCGCTGGTCGTTGAGGAATGCGCCGCCGACGAGCATGTCGCGCATCAGCGCATCGGGTGAGTCTTTTGGGGATATGTTGGGGCGAAGCACCAAGCCGCCCGCGATCCGCGTGTTGCCGCAGCCGTAGGGCCCCTTTGATATGACGACGACTCTCGCGCCGGCTTCGGCGGCGGTGGCCCCGGCCACGAGACCCGCGCCACCCGCGCCGATGCAGAGCACATCGCAGTCGATGCGCTTCACCATTTGCGGGCTATTCCACTTCGATTTCTTTTACGGCCAGCTCCATTCCCTGGATCGTGTCGACGTCCTTCGATTGGCACTCCGAACAAACGAATTCGAAGTCTTCAACCTGGAACGTGTGGTCGCACTCTTTGCAAACACACTTGATCGGAACGTACTCGACCTCGAACGCGGATCCCTCGGCGATCGTATCTTTTGTTATGAATTCGAAGAAGAATGCAAGTTGGTCCCGGACAATCCCGCGCAGTTCGCCCGCGCGTATGCGCACGGTCTTCACTTTCGTCGCGCCGTTCTTTGCGGCTTCGCTGAGCACTATCTTCAAAATGCTTTGGGCTACTGACATCTCATGCATGGTTCGCGGACTTTCTTTTGTGCTTAGAGTTTTCCTTTTTCCTGCATAATGGCGGTCATAAGCTCGCGGAAGTCGCGCTTTGGCTCGCCTATCTCGTCGCGCCGTCTCATCGACATGGATTCGGTCGGGCACACGATGTTGCACAGGCCGCAGCCGAGACATTTATCCGGGTCAAGCTCGGCGGTCTCGTTGACCGTGAGCGCGCCAAAATGGCACCTATCGACGCACGCCCCGCACGCGGAGCACGTGTCGGTGTCGATTTCGACTATAAAATGGGAGGTGGCGACCGAGTGAGGCTTGTTCAGGCGGGTTATTCCGCCGAGGATTCCGCAGCAGCATCCGCAGCAGTTGCAGATGAAGTTTACATGCTTTTGGCTGTTGTCGGAAAGATGGACGAGGCCCTCCTCTTCGGCCTTGTCGAGAACCTTGTACGCCTCTTCCTTCGTTATCTTTCGCCCGAAGTCACGCTCGACGACGAACCTCGCGAAGGGGCCGAACTGCAGACACACGTCTTTGGCCTTGCCGCAGGATTTGCCGAGCAGATCTTTTTCGTGCCGGCAATAACAGACCGAGAGCGAGATGTCTTCGGCCTCCTCGATGAATTTCGAGACCTTTTCGTATGGAAACACTTCCACGCCGCTCGGTATTTCTTTCTCCATGACGACGACCCGGGCCATCTGTGTCTTCGATGCGAATAGATCATCGGCCCAGCCGCTGTACCACATCTCGTCGAACAGGCCGGCAAGCTTCTTTGTTTTGTCGCTCACCTCGCCTTTCATGAATTGCAGCTCGAATATGCCGGGAACGAGCGGAAAGAGGCTGTAGAAGTCTTCCTCCTGCCGAACCCGGTGATAGGCGAGGCCCTTGTCGGCCATTTTCTCCAGGATGGGCTTCAGCTCGGCCTCATCGCGTTCCATGCTCTCGGCTATCGACGGCAGCGACGAGGGAAGGATGGGAAGGGCGGCTGCCACCTCGGCCTCATCCTCGGTGAAAAGAGTCTTGAGCAGCTCGATGAATTTCTCCGTCCTGGGAGCGCCCGCCGGAAATTGGTTCAATTTGTCGATAAGCCTGTCATAAAAATTCTCGCTCACGATGCTTCTCCCAATAAGCTTTAGTCCGGTTGAATTTTTTGCGATTATGCTCCGCGTTTTTTCTCGAGTTCGCTTGCCAGCCATTCGATCCAGGCGTCGATCCCTTCGCCCGTCGTGCAGGAGATGGGAAAGATGTTGAGTATGGAATTTATCCTGGTGGCGTTTGCCGTCGCCTCGTCCATGCTGAAGTTCGTGTGCTCCAGGAGGTCGATCTTGTTAATCAGCATTGCAGACGATTCGCGGAACATCAAGGGATACTTCAAGGGTTTCTCGTCGCCCTCGGTGACGCTGAGCATCATCACCTTATGGTCTTCGCCGACCTTGAACTCGGCCGGGCACACGAGATTGCCGACGTTCTCGATGAAGAGCATGTCGATGGCGGAGGCGTCGAGGTTGTCCATCGCGCCCTTGATCATGTTTGCGTCGAGATGGCATGCGCTGCCGGTGTTGATCTGAACGATGGGGATCTCGAATTTCTGCAGGCGGTCGGCGTCGCGGGTCGTCTCGATGTCTCCTTCGATTATGCCCACGCGCACGCCGCGTTCCTTGAACTTCTCGCACGTGCGTTCGAGCAGGGTCGTCTTGCCGGCGCCCGGCGAACTCATCAGGTTTATTGCGAGAACCTTGTTTGAATCCAGCTTGGCGTGGATCTCTTGGGCGATTACGTCGTTGGCTTTCTGGATGTTTTCTAAGACCGTGATCTTCATTTTCCCTTGCTCCAATCCTTTGCTAAACGAATGCGCTTATGCCGGTGGCGTACCTGGCGATAATGAGTTTTTGGATCTGTGTCGTTCCCTCGTACAGGCTGGCGACGCGCGCGTCGCGCATGTAGCGCTCGACCGGATACTCGTTCGAGTAGCCGTATCCGCCGAATACCTGGATCGCCCTGTTGCCGCACCTGAGCGCGGCTTCCGCGGCCTGCCATTTCGCAAGGGACGTCTCACGCGTGTTGCGCGCGCCCTTGTTCTTGAGGTGGCCGGCCTGGAAAACGAGCAGGCGCGAGGCCTCGGTGTCGAGCACCATGTCGGCAATGAGTTCCTGCACGAGCTGAAAACCCGCGATCGGCCTTCCGAACGCCGTTCGATCTTGCGCGTATTTTACACTTGCGTCGAGGCAGCCCTGGCAGATGCCGACGCAGCCGGCCGCGACGCTGTAGCGCCCGTTGTCGAGTCCGCTCATGGCGACCTTGAAGCCTTCGCCTACTTCGCCGAGAACCGCGTCTTGTCCGACCCTTACGTCTTCGAGTGTCAGCGAGGTCGTATCCGAAGCGCGCAACCCCAACTTGCCGTGTATCGGCTGAGACGAGAACCCTTCGAGGTCGGTGTCGACAAGGTAGGCTGCGATTCCCTTGTGCTTGAGGGTTTTGTCGGTCTGGGCGAAAATGATGGCGAGCTTGGAAATGCCGCCGTTGGATATCCACATCTTGTTTCCGTTGAGGAGCCAATCGGAGCCGTCCTTTTTTGCGGTGGTCGACAGGTTGGCGGCATCGCTGCCCACATCGGGCTCGGTGAGGCCGAAACATCCGATTATCTCTCCGGATGCCAGACGGGGGAGGTATTTTTGCTTCTGTTCCTCGGTTCCCCATTTGACAATCGTAAGCGCAACAAGCGACGATGTCACTGACAGGACCGTTCGCATGGAAGAACAAGCTCGTCCGATTTCCTCGGTCACCAGCGCGTAGGATATGAAGTCCATGCCTGCGCCGCCGTACTTCTCCGGTATTGCCGTGCCGAAGATTCCGACATCGGCCATTTTGCGGACAAGATCGGCGGGAAATTCCGCCTTCTCGTCGTACTCGCGTGCGACAGGCATTATTTCCTTTTCCGCGAAATCACGGGCGGTCTGTCGCGCCGCCTTTTGCTCTTCCGTCAGATCCAGGTTCATATTCCCTTCCTTCTGTTTCGCGGTCCTGCGCGATGGCGGGGGTCGTGAGCACGGTTGCCGATCTGACGCGCGGCCCGTACTTGTCGGTGACAAGGAGATTGTTCAGGCCATACACGCCCATACCCGCTTCGACTGCGGCGCGGCGGCGGTCGACTTTGCCATATGCGTATATAGTATCATGTTGCGCCATCTGGATGATAGGGGAGTCCAGGGCGGTGTGCAATCGTGCGCGTTACTTGACAAGCAGCCTGTCAACAACCCGCATCAGTTGGCGCGCGTTGCGGCACTCGTGAACTTCGTCACAGTATGCCATGTACTCATGCATGACGCTATCGCCGAGTCGCCACCCGGCGCGCGCCTCGGGATTGAGCCAGATCACGCGCTTGGCCCTTTCGGATATGTCCCGGAACGCCCATGTGCGCGGGTCGTTACGGTTGTTCCTGGCGTCGCCGACGACGATCAGAGTTGTTCTCGGAGTTACCGACTCCAGGAACTCGTCACGGAACCTGTGGAACGCGTATCCGAAATTGCTGTGTCCGTTGTAATCCACGTGCCGTGAGTTAAGGGCCAGCTCGATGGCCGCGTTGATTTCGTTTTCAGAGAATAACTGTGTAACCTCCGCTATCTGGGTGACGAAGACGAACGTGCGCACCTTGGAGAAAAGCTCCTGGAGAGTGTACAGGAATTGGAGCATGAAGCGTGCGGCATAGCTGACCGAATCGGAGATGTCGCAGAGCGCGAAGACCTGCGGCTTTTCGCGCCTCCGACTTTTGTAACGGAGTTCGATGGGGATTCCTCCGTACTGCATGTTTCGGCGGATCACGCGCTTGACGTCGATCTTCCCGCGCTTCCGCCGCTTGTTGCGCAGTACGAGCTTATCCTTCATTTTTTGCCCGAGTCGGGAGACAATGTCCTGCATCATCTCTATGTCGCGCCTGGAAAGCTGGTAAAAGCTCTTGTTGAGCAGCTCTTCCTGCTTCCACTTCTCGGCGTCGTTGAGCATATTCTTTTCCAGCTCGCGCCTGACGAATTCCTTGATTGCCTCAAAGGCGCGCTTCATCTGCCGCTCGACGAATTGGATCAGGCGGTCGACCTCCTCAGGCGAATAGCCCTGGCCCAGCAGCTCCTCCCGCAGCTTTTCGATTTCTTCGGAGAGCAGGTTCCACCCCAAACTGTCGCGGATTCTCTTGGCGAAGAAGCCCACCTGCAGCGGGTTGCTAATCTCGCTCAGGCCCGCGCTGCTGCCGATCTGCATCATCATCATCTGGAAGTCCGCCCCGAACCCGCTCTCGAAAAGGCTCGCGAGATTCTGGAACATCTCCCGGTATTCTTCCAGGAAAGAATCGATGAACTCCTGTATCGTCATCGACCCAAAGGGGATCATGCCCATGTCGGATTCCTCGCCGTCCTCGTCGAGCAAGGGTTTGGTGAGCGAGGTGAAGTGCATTTCGAAGAGCTTTTCGAATGTCCGGATGTCGGAGGCTTTCTTGATGAGCGTCGTGCGCATGGCGGCCTTGAACGTCGGCTTGTCTTCCACTCCCAGAACCTCAAGCGCTCGGAAGCAATCGATGTCCTCCGAGAGCGCGACCCTGACTCCGGATGCGCGGAGCGCGTTGATGAATTCGAGGATGGTCTTATCCATCATTCGGTCCCGTCAGTTGAGATTTTCGTCCGAAGTGGAAAGCAGGCTTTGCAGGTTGGCGCTCACCTTCTTGATATCGCCCTCGTATTTCAGGAACACGTTCAGCGTGGACTTTATGGTGTCCTCGTCGAGCGTGTCGACGTTCAGGATAGTGAGCGCTCGCGCCCAGTCGAGAGTTTCGCTGATGCTGGGGAGCTTCTTGAGATCGACCTTGCGGATTTTCTGTATCACTTCGACGACCTGTCCGGCGAGCGTTTCGCTGATTCCGGGGACTTTGAGCTTGACGATGTCCATCTCCGTGCCCGCTGAAGGAAAATCTATATACAAGTGGAGGCAGCGACGCTTGAGCGCGTCGGTCATTTCGCGCGTGTTGTTGCTCGTGAGAATGACGTGCGGTATGTGATTGGCCTTGATCGTCCCGAGTTCGGGCACGCTGACCTGGAAGTCGCTGAGCACTTCCAGCAGGAAGGCCTCGAATTCGGGGTCGGCTTTGTCGATCTCGTCGATGAGAAGCACACATCTTTTTTCGGACAGAATGGCCTGGAGCAGTGGGCGGGGGAGGATGAACTGTTCTGAGAAGAATGCGTCATCCTGCTTGTTTATCCTGTCGAGCGCCTCCTTGAGGTTTTTGCAATCGCTCAGGACCTCGTTGATCTTCTCTTTCAGGATCTGAGTATACAGGAGTTGCTTTGCGTATTCCCACTCGTAGAGGGCCTTGCTCTCATCCAGTCCCTCATAGCATTGCATGCGGATAAGCTCCATGCCCGCCGCGTCGGCCCACACGCCGGCGATGCTCGTTTTGCCGACGCCGGCGGAGCCCTCGACGAGGACTGGCTTTTCCATCTGCTCCGAGAGGTATATAACCGTGGAGATTTCCTTGCTACAGATGTATTTTTGTTTTCTGAACTCCTGCGTGACTTTATCTATGGAATTGAACATGATGTCAGCCTTTCTTTGTCGGGGCCTTTCGCCCGTTCCGGGCCGTGGCCGGTTTCGTGCGACCGTCGCCGCCGGAGCGCTGCGGGCGATTTGCGGATTCCGATCCGGAGGGTGACTCCGACAATTCATCTTTGAGCATCTCGTCGACCCATCGAATTTTGAGATATTGTGTCTCGATTCCGAAGTCGATAATCTTGAGCTTGTATTTGCTCAGCCCGCGCTCGCGCATTTCCTCGCGCACGCGCTCATATTCGGCGATCTTTTCTTTCGCGGTTGTGATCTGGCTCTGGAGCTTCTCGATGCGCTCGGTCCTGGAGAGATATTCGAAGAAATTGTACTTCATCAGGAATCTGTGCTGCATGAAAATATCATATTTGACCGCGTCGGTTTCGTCGTCGGCATCGTTGAGCCAGCGAAGGAACTCCTCGCGGCCGCGCTCGGTTATGTGGTAGATGTTCTTGTTCGGCGATTTCTCCTGGCGGACGACTTCCTTTCGTACAAGCTTGTCCTTTTCAAGCCTGGTCAGTATCGGATATATCTGGCCGTCGTTGAGGCCGTTCTTGGAGATGAAAGGGGAGAAGAGTTTTTTGATGCGATATCCGTGTCCCGGGCATTGCATGAGGACACCGAGTATGGCGTATTTAGTGCTCATTTCGGATCGAGTTCTCCCGGCAGGGTTAGTACCTAATGTTAAGATACCTAAAGTATAGGTACTATACTAGCAGACAGGGGGACCGATGTCAAGCGCTGGGTAAGAGAGGGGAAGAGAGGGGAAAAAAGAAAGCGCCCGGCGATTGGCCGGGCGCTGTCGAATGCC
>CBFDAY010000024.1:0-15434 GCA_965602895.1 uncultured bacterium | reverse complement strand
GCAATCATATTCGGCTGAACGGCCGCAACCTTGAAAAGTCCGGATTTAGCATTCACAATTTGGCGACCCCGAAAACCGCACGGCCCGGCAACCACGCTTCGGATGGACAATGCGGACTACGCCGGGATATAATCAATTCCGTGCTTTCTTTACCATGCACACATACTATATGGCGCAAATGCCTTTAATTCAAGAGCGGAACAAGGAGATAGCCCCATGATTGTGGACGCTCACGTTCACCTGAACGACGAAAACTGGCGACCAAGCGCATTCAAGCGCGGGCTCGGGCAGATCATTTCGGCGAGCCTGGCGAAGTATTCCGGTGAGTTTCCCGATCCCGTTGAACTCATCAGGGGAGCCGATGAGCAGTACACCGACCCGACGGGCGAGCTGTTGCTGGCCGATATGGATGAGGCGGGTGTGGACGCGTCGGTGATCTGCACGGTCGACTATGCCTTGGGCGGCGATGAGCCGTGCTCCGGCGAACCCGAATGCGCTCCCATCGCCGAGGTAAACCGGATTTTCGGCGAGATCGCGTCGAAACACCCGCAGCGCATTGCGCACCTTGTCGCAATCGATCCGCGCCGCAAGGACGCCGTCGATGTTCTCGAAGAAGGGGTCACAAAACAAGGCGCTCGTGGACTGAAGCTGCATCCGACGACGGGCTTCTATCCCGACGATCCCGTCTGTTATCCCTTGTACGAGAAAGCCCTGCGGCTGGGCGTGCCCATCCTGTTTCACATGGGAACGCAGCCGTACCCGATGAAAGCGAAATACGCGCGCCCGATTTTCGTCGACAGCGCGGCGGCCGACTTCCCGGACCTGAAAATGGTCATGGCTCACGTCGGCCACTGCTGGTGGGAGGAGACGATAGCGCTTGCGGGCGCCAAGTGGAATCTTTACATCGACATCTCCGGCTGGCAGCGCGAGTTCCTCTATCACCCGAAAAACTTCTACAGGATGCTCCGCCACGCGCTCGACGAGATCGGCCCATGGCGCGTAATGTACGGCACCGACAATCCTTACCTGCAGCTTGTGATGTCCTCGAAAGACTGGGTCGCCGCCGTGCAGGGCGCCGTCAACTGCGAGGAATTCCGCTTCAGCAAGGAGGAGATAGATATCGTAATGGGCCCCGCGGCCGCACGGCTATACAATATCACTCAATAAGGAAGTTGGAGAATTCCCTATTCCGGGTCTCTGATTTCACTCAAAACAGGAGGTAGAGTTGAGCATGATAATCGACATGCACGTGCACCTGTACGACGACGGCTGGATTCCGAAGCCTTTCCTGCGTGGCCTGGCGCAGGTTGTGGCCTCTAATATGGCGCGAGAGACCGGTGAGTTTCCCGATCCCGACCAGATTGCCGGAGCGGCGGCGGAACAGCTCAAGGATCCGACCGGTGATGATCTCATCGCCGACATGGACGCTTCGGGCGTGGATGTTTCGGTCGCTTTCCCGGTCGATTATGCGTTGGCAACCGACGAACCCTGTTCGGGGACGCCCGATTGCGTGCCCATCGCGGAGCAAAATCGCATATTCGGCGAGGTAGCGGAGAAACAGGGGAAGCGCCTCGTGCACCTTGTGGCCGTCGATCCACGCCGTAAGGACGCGGTCGCCATCCTGGAAAAAGGAGTGACCGAGCAAGGCGCGCGCGGGCTGAAACTGCATCCGACAGCGGGCTTTTATCCGGACGATCCCGTCTGCTATCCCTTGTATCACAAGGCGCTCGAGCTTGGCGTGCCGATACTGTTTCATACCGGAACGCAGCCGGCGCCGATGAAGGCGAAATACTCGCGTCCAATATTCGTGGACGGCGTCGCCGCCGAGTTCCCTGACCTCAAGATAATAATGGCCCACGTCGGCCATTGCTGGTGGGAGGAGGCGCTTGCGCTTGCGGGGACCAAGTGGAACCTGTGCGTCGATTTCTCGGGATGGCAACGCGTCTTTATGCACGATCCCGGCAAATTCTATGCGATGTTGCGGACCGCCCTCGACGAGATCGGCCCCTGGCGCGTGATGTACGGCACCGACAATCCTTATCTCAAGCTGATGCTACCCTCGAAAGATTGGATCGCCGGCGTGCAGGCAGCGGTCGAGTCCAAGCAGTTCAGCTTCAGCAAGGAAGAGATAGACATAGTCATGGGCCCCGCCGCCGCGAAGCTGTTTCAGATAGAAGAATAGTGGATCGCCGCCGAGACTTACGAAGGTACGCCTCTGCCAAAGAGTTTGTCATATCAAGAAATCCCCCTTCCCCCTCTTGCGAAAGGGGGGAGGGAGAATTTATGCCTTCCGCTGCTTTTCGGTCTCCAGCGCAGCCACGATATCTCCGTTCCACATGACGAGAGCGTCCTCGCCCTCGTCTGAATAATAATGCTTGTGCACCGCAACCGTCTCGAAGCCGAACGACTCGTACATACGCTGGGCCGCCGCGTTCGAGCGCCGCACCTCGAGCGTTGCTTTTGATACGCCCTTTTCGACCGCCAATTCCAGCAAGTGGACTAACAGCCTTTTGCCGAATCCCTTTCGGCGATATTCGGGATGTATGGCGATATTTGAAATATGCGCTTCATCCAGAAGGCGCCAAAGTCCGCCGTACCCGACGAGCCGCTCTCCCACGCGGAGGATCTCGAATTCTGAATTCTCGAATTCTATCTCATGGATGAAAGCGAACCGGCTCCAGGGGGTCTTGAAGCTCAGGCTCTCGATTTCCATGACCTCATCGAGATCGGCCTGCGTAAGCTTGTGGAAGGTTTCTTCCCGCAATGTCCCTTATCCCACGTGAGCGATTTTTCGGTAAGCCTCATGCATCTGAGAATACACCGGCCCCGGCTTGCCGGTTCCGACGGGCGCGCCGTCGATTTTCGTGACGGGAATCAGCTCCAATCCGCTGTTAGTGAGAAAACATTCGTCGAACCCGGCTATTTCCTCTGGCCCGATTTTTCTCTCTTCCACGCGAATCCCCATGTCGCTCGCCAGTCCGATCACCACCGCGCGGGTGATGCCGGGCAAAATGTCGCACTCGATACAGGGAGTGACAAGCGCGCCGTCTGCGGCGAAAAAGATGTTGGCCGTGCTTGCTTCGGCGATATGTCCTGAATGATTCAGCATTATCGCCTCATACGCCCCGCGTCTCTCGGCCTCGGCCCGCGCGAGAATGAAATTGAGGAAGTTCATGGATTTTACGCGTGCGTCGAGCGAACTGGACGGGCATCGCCGAATGGAGACGATGCTTGCCGAAACGCCATCGGAGTATGCTTGCTCCGGAAGAGGCGCGGGCGGCCTGACGAATGCGACAACCGTGGCCTGGGCGGCGCGGGCAATGCCTATGCCTCCGGCCGCGGGACCGCGCGTCACGGAAATCCTCAGGATCGCTTCGGCCAGCCCGTTTCTCTCGATGAGCTGCGTGCAGATATCGGCAAGCTGCTGCGGGCGATGCTGAAGGCGGAGCCCGATAATCTCGGCCGACTCCCGGAGCCGTTGGATGTGACGCTCCATCTGAAATATTCGGCCGCCATAGGAGCGCATTGTCTCAAACGCGCCGTCCCCGTAAAGGAAGCCGCGGTCGAAGACGGAGACGCAGGCTTGAGATTCGGGAACGAATCGTCCGTTCAGATATACGAGTCTTTCCATGTGCTCTGGCGATCCATTCTGTTGAGACATATCGCTCGGGGCGGCGGCCAAAGGGCGGTCGCTCCGGGGCCCCATGCTACATTTTTTCACCCGTTCCAAGCGCGTCGATCAGCGCCTGCGCCTTGTTTAGTGTCTCGCGGTATTCCCTTTCCGGCGCCGAATCCGCGACCACACCCCCGCCGACCTGTATATAGGCATGCCCATCCTTTAGGACAAACGTGCGGATGATGATGTTCAGGTCCGTGTCGCCGGCGTAGGAGATCCATCCCAGCGAGCCCGTGTACGGCCCGCGGCGGACGGGCTCGAGTTCGTCGATGATCTCCATGCATCGTATCTTCGGCACGCCTGTAATGCTTGCGCCGGGGAAGGTGGCGGCGAGCAGGTCGAAGGCGTCGCAGCCGTAAGAGAGTGTGCCGACGATGTTGGACACGATATGAAACACATGGGAATATTGCTCGATGACCATGAGTTCGTCGGGCCTGACCGAGCCGCAAACGCACACGCGGCCGATGTCGTTGCGGGCCATGTCCACAATCATTATGTGCTCGGCGCGCTCTTTCGGATGAAGTATCAGCTTGTTGCGCATCTCTTCATCCTCGGCGCTGTCGCGCCCGCGCGGATGGGTGCCCGCGATGGGACGCGTTTCCACAAAGTCGCCCGCCATGCGAACCAGTCTCTCCGGCGAGCAGCTAACGAGCTGGAAATCTCCGAAGTCGAAGTAGAAAGCGAAAGGGGAAGGATTGATCGCCGAGAGCCGATTGTAGAGCTCGACCGGGCTTCCTTCAAAGGGAAAACAGAGTCTTTGCGAGAGGTTGGCCTGAAATATGTCGCCGGCCGCTATGTATTCCTTCGTCCGCTCCACCATGGCCGCATATTGCTCGCGCGTGTGTGTCGAACCCATTTCCCCGAATCGGATCTGTCTCTCGCCGGTCGCGCGCAACAGGCCCGTGTCGAGCTTTGCCAGCAACGCCTCGGCCTTCGCAAGGGCCTTGGCATTTGATTCGGCAAGGTTTGTCGAATGGAATTCGCCGGCGATAATCTCCGAGGTGTTTTCCACCCGGTCGAAAACGATCACCGTGTCGACGAACGCGATAAAACAGTCGGGCGTTTCGAGATCGTCCTCAACCGTCTCGGGCAGTTCCTCGAAATAGTTTTTCATATCGTAAGAGAAAAGCCCGACGGCGCCGCCATAAAAGATCGGGAGATCAGGCTGTCGCGGCGCCCTGTATGGGGCCAGCAGCTCGCGCAGGACTTTTATCGGATCGGCCAGCTCGCGATGCCTGCCGCCCTGTTCGACTATCAGGCAAGAGGAGTGTTTTGCGCTGAACCGGATGAAGGGGTCGCATCCTATAATGGAATAGCGAGCGGTCTTGATAGGTCCATCGGCGCTTTCCAGCAGAAAAAGGCATGATGCCCCCTCGAGTGCGCCAAGAATCGCCCTTGGCGTGAGATCCTCGGGTAGAGGCAGCCGGCACACGGTGACCGGCGTCATGCCCGCCCTTTGGATTACATGGAACCGCGGCGGACGGGGTTCCCCCATATTTTCGCTCAGTTTCGGATACATTCCCAAAGACCGGTTCTTGCGTATAAGGTTGAAATTGAGGGGTTTAACGTAATTTTGGAGGAATTATATCAAAATGGACGTCCGCTGACAACGCTCGCCATCCCGGGGAGGCCGAAAAAGCTATGGCGCAATAAGTTGTGGACTTTTTAGGCCTTAAGTGGTAAAATCAGAAAAACCGGTGTAAGCACGTGGCATATGGGGGAGTTGGGCCCCTGGGGGCGATAGTCCCCAAGAGGGAGAGGTCATGATTTTCGATTCTATTGCGGGTCTGTTTTCCAACGATATGGGCATAGACCTCGGCACGGCGAACACACTCGTGTACGTCAAGGGGCAGGGGATAGTTCTTCGCGAGCCTTCGGTTGTCGCAATAAGGCGGGGAGAAAGTCGAGCGCTGGCGGTGGGCAGCGAGGCCAAGAACATGATCGGCCGCACCCCCGGCGACATCGTTGCGATTCGTCCGATGAAAGACGGAGTGATCGCCGATTTCGAGGTGACCGAGCAAATGCTGCGTTATTTCATCCAGAAAGTTCACAATCGAAAATCCCTCGTCCGCCCCCGCATGGTCATTGCCGTTCCCTCGGGAATCACCGAGGTGGAGAAACGGGCGGTGGAAGATTCCGCCCACCAGGCGGGAGCCCGGAGCGTTGCGCTTATCGAGGAACCGATGGCCGCGGCCATTGGGGCCGGGTTGCCCGTTCAGGAACCCATCGGCAACATGATAGTGGATATCGGGGGCGGGACCACCGAGGTGGCTGTCATATCGCTCGGAGGAATAGTTTTCAGCAAGACAGTTCGAATCGCCGGCGACGAGATGGATCAAGCGATAATCCAGCATCTGAAGAAAACATATAATCTAATGATCGGCGAAAGGACCGCCGAAGATATAAAGATCGAGATCGGGTCGGCGTTTGTGCTGGATGAAGAGACCCATATGACCGTAAAGGGCCGCGACATGGTGGCCGGTCTCCCCAAGCCGATCACGATCACTTCGGAAGAGATCCGAGAGGCGCTGATCGAGCCTATTGCCATAATCCTGGAAGCCGTAAAGACCACTTTGGAGCGCACTCCTCCCGAGCTTTCGGCGGATATCGTAGACAGAGGCCTGGTGCTGGCCGGCGGCGGGTCGCTGCTTCGCGGGCTGGATCGATTAATCGCGGAGGAGACCCAGCTTCCTGTCAGATGGGCCGACGACCCCTTGACATCGGTTGTGCTCGGCGCGGGCAGGTATCTAGACGGGATGCACTTACATTGAACCCATCGGGCCGTAAACGCGGGTTGAAGAGGTGTCCAGCTTTTGTACCTGCCTGACTTCTTTTGGAAATATAGACGCCCAATCATATTGGCGACTCTCCTTGGACTTTCCTGCCTTATCATGGTTGACAGCCTGCATAGACGGTGGGTGGCGCGGGCTGGCGGGGAACTGGTTCTGGGACTGACCTTTCCCATTCAGAAAGCTTCCGAAAGCGCCAACGACGGCGCGAGAAACGTAGTTTCCATAATTCCCGATTTCTTCAGAACCAGGGCGCAAAACATTGCGCTTAGGCAGCACGTTTCCGAACTTGAGCAGGAAATTGCCGCCCTCCGCGAGCAGATGCTCCGGGAGAAGCGCCTGCACGAACTTGCGGAGTTCAGCGAGGAAATTAACGGCCCCAAGATAATCGCACGGGTTATCGGCGTCAATCCGACGGCATGGTTCCACACCGTGCTTGTCGACAAGGGCTCCTCCGACGGGGTCATGAGGTTCTCGCCGGCGGTGTCCTCTTCGGGGCTTGCGGGCTATGTGACGGAAGTTTATCGATATTCGAGCAAGATCATGCTGCTGACCGACTCGAATGTGCGAGTCAGCGTAGTGGCCCAGCGAAGCAGGGCCCGAGGCGTGGTGCAGGGAGACGAGACGGGCGGATGCCTGCTTAAGTATGTGGAATCGACGGCAGACGTGAAAGAAGGCGACATCCTGGTTACGTCGGGCAACAGCAGGATATATCCGGAGGGGTTGTTGGTGGGCCGCATAGAGAAACTGGAAAAGCGGCCCGGAGATCTCTTCCAATGGGCGCGCGTGACGCCCGAGACGGATTTTGAGAAGCTGGAGGAGGTCACCATAATAGTTTTGTCAGATACATTGGGATCCGAAAGCGACGGGGAAAAGAAATAAGACCGTTCAGAGGGCAGGCTACTACTCGGAGCAGATAATAGTTGTCATTCTGAGCGCAGGGCCACAGGCCCGAGCGAAGAATCTCTAAAATCACAGCGACCTCAAATCAAGAGATCCTTTGCGGAGTTTATCTTGAGCGCAGCCAAAGGGTTCTGGATGAAAAGAGTGTGATGTATTTCATGCTTCCCGTGGTAATTGCAATAGCTCTTTAGATTTTTGTCCCTGCATAAGGAAAAATGATTTTTTTTGCCACATCTTTTTTGGCCGGCATTGTGCTCGTGGTTATCGAGTCGACTTTCATGCCCGCGGCTGAGCTGGCCGGCATACGGCCCGACCTCGTTGTGCTCGCGGTCGTCGTCGCTACGTGCCGGACAAGTTTCGGTCGTGTGATGGCGCTGGCGTTTGTGCTTGGGCTGACGCGCGACTTTTTCTCCGGGGGACTTGTCGGGATGAGTTCGTTTTCCCTGATCTGCGTCGCATTTGTCCTCTTCGGCGCCGAGGAATATTTGCTCTCCGATATCTGGCGGGCGCAGGTGATTGTTGTTTTTATCGGGTCCGCTATTTTTGGAACGCTAATTGTTTTTCTCAAGGTTGTTGCAGGATACGAAGTCACCTCCGCAGTGCAGATCCTCAAGGTGATCGGCGGCACGGCCGCCTACACGGCGGTCCTGGCGCCGGCCGGCTTTGCGCTGACGAAAAAGACCGAGCTTCCGTCTTATATGCGCCTGAAGAAGAGATACGGTGACGAGCATGAGACTCTACATCAGACCGAAATATAGGGAGGGAATTCGTTTCAAGCGGAAGCTGCGTGTCTTCGCCTTTGTCTTCGCCGCAGGTTTTGCGGTGTTCCTCCTTCGTATGATGCATCTGCAGCTTATAGCCGGAGACGAATTCAAGCGCCTTTCCGAAAAAAACTGCATCCGGCTGCTCCCGCTAAAGGCGCCGCGCGGCCTTGTTTACGACTGCCGCGGAAACCTTATGATTGGGAACAGGCCCTCTTTTGCCGTTTCCATCATTCCAGCCGAGGCGTCCGACCCGGTTGCGGTTATTGAAAGGCTCCAGAGTTTCCTGAATTTTGATAAGGGCGCGATGCTCGGGCAGGTCAGGGATTCGCGTTTCACTCCATTCAAGCAGATCGTGGTGGCCCGCGACGTTTCGGTAGAAGATGCGGCTGCAATCGAGGAATTGTCGCTTGAACTCCCGGGTGTCGCCATCACCGCCGAACCCACCAGGCGCTTTCCCTTCGGGCTGTGGGCGGCCCACACGCTGGGCTATACGGCCGAGATAGGTTCCGCGGAGCTTGAGCGAATGGAGCAGCAGGGATACGCAATGGGCGAGCAGATAGGTAAGGCGGGGGTGGAGTTGGTGGCCGAACGGTGGCTCCGCGGCATCGACGGCGGCATGCAGGTGCAAGTGTACGCCGACGCGCGCCCGCAGGTTGAACTCGACGCCGCCGGCAGGCCAGCCGTCAGGATAGACACGGCGGGACACAGGCTTCCCGTGCTCGGGAAAAAGCTTCCCGCCGCCGGAAACATGGTGCGGGTAACGCTCGATGCGGAGATTCAGCGCATTGCCGAAGAGGAAATGGGGGAGCACCTCGGCGCGGTGGTCGTGATGGCGGCCGACACCGGCGCTGTGCGGGCCCTTGTGAGCAAGCCGGCCTATGACCCTAACATATTCGCCTCCATCGGCAGGAACTCCGAAAGGCTCGCGATCCTCAATGATCCCGGGCATCCAATGCTCAACCGCACGCTCCAGGCCTATCCGCCGGGCTCGACAATCAAAGCGATAATGGCATACGCCGCCCTGAACGAAGGTGTTATAACCCCGGAAACCCGCTTTAAATGCACGGGGTCGTTCAGACTTGGAAGGACTTTCCGCTGCTGGAAAGACTCCGGCCACGGCAAGATGAATCTTGTCGAAGCGCTTGCATATTCCTGCGACGTCTATTTTTATAACGTAGGGCTGGAACTCGGCATCGAGCGCATCGATAAATACGCCCGCCTTTTCGGCCTCGGAAGACCGACGCTGATAGAGCTGCCGGGGGAGATGCGGGGCATAGTCCCTTCTCCCGAATGGAAAAGGAAGAATTTCAGGACCGCTTCCGACAAGAGGTGGTATGATGGTGAGACCCTGAACACAGTGATAGGGCAGGGGTATATGCTCGTTACGCCCTTGCAGTTGACGTGCGCATACGCAGCGATCATCAACGGCGGCAGGCTGATGCGGCCATACCTGGTGGAAAGCGTTGCGACGCCTGACGGTAAGAATACACTTATGAAGCGGGAACCCTCACAAGAAGGCGAGATCGGTAATTTGGAGGCGTTGAAGGTAATAAGGGAAGGACTCAGGCAGGTTATATACTCGCGCAAACCCTTCTATGGCACAGGGTGGCGGGCAAGAAACAAAGAGGTTGAGCTCCTTGGGAAGACGGGTACCGCCCAGGTCGTGGCCTTCAAGGAACGGGCCGAAACCAAGGAGGCGCTCGATCGGATTCCTTTCAAGTTCAGGGATCACGCATGGTTCGTCGCGCTCATGGAAGACACCGCTGAACCTCTCGTCATCGTGGTGTTGTGCGAGCATGGCGGACATGCCTCGGAGAGCGCCGTCCCGGTCGCGCGCGAGATAGCAAAGCGAATCGCCAGGACCACCGGGAAGCGACAGAGAGACACCGTGAGTGAGGCGGGAACCATATGAGAGTCCCCAGGCAAATCGTTCGCGGGATCGATCCCATCACGCTTGTATGCGTTTTGCTGCTTGTGGCAATCGGGCTTACAACCGTGTTTTCTGCGGCCCTCAAATCGGGCCATGGCGAGGTCAGGCCCTATTTCATGCGCCAGTTTATGTGGGCGCTCCTCGGGCTGGTGGCGATGGCCGCCGCGACCATGGTGGACTACCGTTTCCTCGCCTCATACTCGTATCATTTCTATTTCGTGAGCGTGCTGTTCCTCGCGGTCGTCCTGCTGGTCGGCAAAGAGACGCACGGAGCCCAAAGATGGTTTCGGATATGGGGGTTCCAGATGCAGCCATCGGAAATCGTTAAAATGGCGTGCCTATTCGCGCTGGCGCGCTATCTTGACCAGACGAGGGAACGGATTCGCGAGGCGAAGTTCCTGCTTGGGGCATTGGTTATTGCCAGCATTCCCGCCGCGCTTATCGTTGTCCAGCCCGACCTCGGCACCAGCCTCGTGATTGTGGCTATGCTGGGCGGGATGCTCGTGGCCGCAAACGTGCGGCGGCGGCACCTTGTCGGCATGGCAATCATGGGACTCGCCGTAAGCCCGTTTGTGTGGGGATTCCTAAAGGACTACCAGAGAACAAGACTCCTTTCTTTCGTTAACCCGAACCTCGACCCGCTGGGCGCCAGTTATCAGGTTATCCAGTCGAAAATCGCCATCGGCTCAGGCGGGTTCGCCGGAACGGGCTGGCTTGCGGGCACCCAGAGCCAGTTGAACTACCTGCCCGAGCAGCATACGGACTTCATATTCTCCGTGTTTGCCGAGCAGTGGGGATTCGTCGGTTCGTGCATCCTGGCGCTGCTTTATCTTGGCCTGCTCTTGCAGGCGCTCAAGATATCCGAATCCTCCCGCGACTTCTTGGGGAGCATCCTCGCAGTGGGGGTTGTCACAATCATATCTTTTCAGGTGCTTGTCAATTTGCTGATGACGGTTGGTTTTATGCCGGTCACCGGAATCCCGCTCCCGTTCATGAGCTATGGCGGGTCAAACCTTTTGACGATGATGGCCTGCGTCGGCCTCTTGCTAAGCGTAAAAATCCGCTCGCGCATTTTCTGATGATCGATTCTATTGAAGAGTTCCTGCCTCTTGTCTTGAAACCGGGCCGCTACATTGGCGGCGAGGTTAATAGCGTCCGCAAGGATTGGGACAGCGCCCGAGTCAGGGTGGCCCTTGCCTTTCCAGAGACTTACGAAATCGGCATGTCCCACATCGGGCTGAAAATCCTCTATCACGTCATCAACACCCATCCGCTATTTCTCGCCGAGCGGACGTTCGCGCCGTGGGTCGACATGGAAGAAAGGATGCGCGAGCGTGGTGTCCCGCTGTACTCTCTCGAATCGTTTCGGACCGTGCGCGAGTTCGATATCGTTGGGTTCTCCCTCCAATACGAGATGACCTGCACGAACGCGCTCAACATGCTCGATCTCGCAGGCATACCCGTTTTGAGCGCGGAGCGCAAGAATGGCGACCCTTTAGTGATTGCCGGCGGTCCCTGCGCGCTTAATCCCGAACCCATGGCCGATTTCATAGATGCGTTCGTGATCGGCGAGGCCGAAGAAGCGATAATCCGGCTGCTCGACAAGTTTGATGAATTTAAAGGAAAAGGCCGAGCGAGAGAAGACCTGCTTCGGCAATTGGCGCAGATCGAGGGGGTCTACGTTCCATCCCTCTACGAGCCTGAATATCGCGGTGGCAGGTTCGAGGGCCTGACGACGAATGGCGGTGCGGCCCCCGCCGTGGAGCGTCTGTGGATAGAAAACCTTGAGTCGGCGCCATTCCCGACGGCTCCGCCCGTGCCCTTTATCGAGGCCGTTCACGACCGCTTTGCCGTCGAGATAATGCGCGGCTGCACGCGTGGATGCCGATTCTGTCACGCGGGCATGACGTACCGCCCCGTGCGGGAAAGAAGCCCGGATCGCATTTGCCGGCTTGTTGAGGACGGCCTCAACAATACCGGATACGACGGCGTAACGCTGGCTTCGCTGAGTTCGACCGATTACAGCCGGATAGAGAGCCTGGTGCGACGACTTACCGATCGGCTCTCCGAATGCCATGCTTCCATCTCGCTGCCTTCGCTCAGGCTCGACAGTTTCTCGATAGGAATAGCCGAGCGGATACAGGAGGTTCGAAAGAGCGGTTTCACCTTCGCGCCGGAGGCCGCCACCGAGCGTTTGAGGCGCGTCATAAACAAGGACTACGCGGAGGAGCAAATGTTCGGCTCGCTCGAGGATGCGCTCAGGGCCGGCTGGGATGTGTTCAAGCTGTATTTTATGGTCGGCCTGCCGACCGAGACCGAAGAGGATATCGACGCAATCGTAGAGCTTATCAAGAAAATCCGGAGGATGGGCCGCAAGATACGAGGGAAGAGGTTTCGAATCAACGTCAGCTTGTCGGCGTTTGTTCCGAAGCCACACACGCCCTTCCAATGGGAAAGCATGGTTGATGCGGATTCTCTCGATGACAAGTACCGCGCCGTAACATCGAAGATTCGCTACCGCGACGTCAAGATCAGCTGGCGGCCCGCCGAGTTGTGCATGCTGGAAGCGCTGCTTTCCAGGGGCGATCGGCGATTGGGAGCGGTCATATACGGCGCATGGCGCAGGGGCGCAAGGTTCGACGGCTGGACGTCGGAACTGAACGCCGAACTCTGGGCGAGCGCGATGGCCGAGCATGGAATCGACTTCGATACGGTCACAAATTTCACCTACCGCCCCGACGACGCGCTCCCGTGGGACCACATACAGACAGGGATCACAAAACGATACCTGACGGAGGAACTTGCGCGCTCACGATCTGAGGAGTTCACCTCCGATTGCAGGGATAAATGCCTGGCGTGCGGAGTCTGCGGACATGTGGATATATCGCATTAAATACACAAAACAGGGCGTCATACGATTCATCTCGCACCTGGATACCATGAGGGCGCTAAAACGCGCTCTCAGGCGCGCGACCCTTCCCGTCGCGTATTCCGAGGGATTCAACCCGCGTCCGAAAATGAGCATGGGACCCGCGCTGCCGCTGGGCCATGAAAGCGTGTGCGAACTGGCCGACATTACCCTTACGCGCGAAGTCCCATCCGCTGTGCTGCATCAACGCCTTGCGGCGGCGATGCCCGAAGGACTCACCCTGCTTGAGGCCGACCTCGTGGCTCCCACATCGCCTCGCCTGTCCCGTGCGTCATCGATCTGTTATGTGATAGAATTGTCCGAGGACAAAGGTTCCGACAACGCAAGTTTCCTGGTCAGGGAATTTAACAATAAAGACACCGCGCCCGTCGAGCGAGTGCGGCAAAACAAAAAGAGCGTGGTCGATGTCAGGAAGTTTGCGGAAGAAGTCGTAATCATAGAGGAGAATGGCTCGCGTTTTCTGAGCTTTGAGGTATCTCTGGGCGAGCGGGGGACCTGCAGCCCGGTGGAGGTGGCAAGAGCTGTGCTTGGAATTTCGCAGGAAGAGGTGAAATGCCTTCGAGTCATGAGAACAGAAATTAAATTCGAGGGCCGTCTATAGACAGGTGGGGATATGCGTAAATCAAGAAAAAAAAAGACCAAGAAGACGACTAAAAAATCGAAGGAATCCACAAAAGAGCTTGTAGCGAGCCTGGACTCGCGCGAGGCGAGAATCGGTCTGCTTGAGGGCGGCAAGCTCGTAGAGCTATTTATCGAGCGCACCAGAGAGGGCAGGCTCGTGGGAAACATTTACAAGGGAACGGTCAAAACCGTCATTCCGGGCATAGAGGCCGCATTCATAGACGTCGGGCAGGAAAAAAACGGGTTTCTGCACGCATCCGACGTCACCGACACTCACGACGAATATATTGACGTGTTGGAGGAGGAAGAGGAGGGCGGAGAAGAGGAGTACCGGCCGCGCTCAAAGCGAAGGCGAAGGTCCAGAATCGAGGACATGCTCAAGCCAGGCCAGGAGATAATGGTGCAGGTCGCCAAGGAGCCGATGGGCCAAAAGGGGATGCGCCTGACCAACTATGTCTCGCTTCCGGGCCGATATCTCGTGTTGATGCCTACCGTCAACCATCTTGGGGTGTCCCGCAAAATCGAGGACGAAAAAGAGCGCGAGCGCCTGCGCAAAATCGCCGATAAACTGCAGCCGAAAGGGCTCGGCCTCATCGTCAGAACCGTCGGCGAGGGAAAAGGAAAAAGCGAGATCGAAGCCGACGTTAAATACCTCACCGGCCTATGGAAAAAGGTCGTCCGGCGCATGGAAAGCATGCCTTCGCCGTCGATGTTGCACAGCGATCTCGGGCAGGTTGCGCGCATCGTCCGAGACGTCTTCAATGATGACGTGGACAAATTTGTTATCGATTCGAAGCGCGACTACGACAGCGTGTTGAACCTGCTGGACAATCTTGCGCCTCATCTCAAGCCGCGCGTGGACCTCTATCGCAGGCGAGTGCCCCTTTTCGAAAAATATGATATCGAGAGCCAGATAGAAAAGGCGCTCCGAAGAAAGGTCTGGCTTCCGAGCGGAAGCTATATCGTTATCGACCAGTCCGAGGCGCTTACCACAATAGACGTGAACACCGGCAAATTCACCGGTCGGCAGAAACTGGAGGATACGGTATTCAAGACGAACATGGAGGCCACGGCGGAAATTGCCCGCCAGCTTCGGCTGCGTGATATAGGCGGTATTATAGTCGTCGACTTCATCGATATGGAGAAAATCTCGAACCGGGCAAAGCTTCTCAGGGCTTTCCAAAAAGCCTTCAAGGACGACCGCTCGAAGACTTACGTGCTCGGGGTGACGGAACTGGGCCTCATTCAAATGACCCGCAAGAGGGTCAAGCTCAGCCTGACACCTTCCTTGTGCGAGCCTTGCCCCTATTGCGAGGGAACAGGCTGGGTGAAATCGGTCTCGACGACCACGATACAGGCCCTCAGGCAGGTGGAAAGACAATGCAAGGAAGACGGGCACAAAACCATCACCCTGACCGCGCACAAGGACGTTATCCACCGCATTTGCGAAAGCGAGACCGACGCTCTGGCCAAGCTTGAGAAGAAATACGGCCGCAGTATCACCCTGAACGTTTCGCCTGATTGTCATTTGGAGTTCTTCTCGATTGTGACGGGAAAACCGGAGCGGGACGAAGACTGAGCAAGCACGCTTGTTTAGCCGTGTGGCGCCTCGACGCGACGCGCCGAGGTTGTGCGAGCGACGACAGATCGCGCCGGAACCGCCGCCGTTCCTTAGGAATCACCTGTCCACAATAGGAAGCCTTGTCAACGACCGGGCCATGCGCAGCCCCGCGAAAGGAGCCAACTATGCCGCCGAAAGAAAACGTCGATATATCAAGGCGATCATTCATAAAACAATCGATGGTTGTCGGCGGCGCGGCTC